>NZ_JAYFEQ010000603.1:0-384 GCF_055795085.1 Phormidium sp. CCY1219
TTACAAAGCTGAACGGTCTGGACAGTCCAAGAAAGCAAGGCATCTTCAAAGACTCCTGAGTAAGTCCTATTACGCGAGGCTCCTAGCGGTAAGGAAAGTAAGCCAAGACAATCAAGGGAAAAAGACAGCCGGGGTAGATGGAGTAAAATCTCTTAGTCCTAAACAATGGTTTGACTTAACTCAAAAACTAGGGAAGAAATCCAAAGCCCGCTCCTTACGCAGAGTATGGATTCCAAAGCCAGGTCGCGATGAAAAGTGTCCTCTAGGGATTCCGACGATAAAGGACAGAGCTGAGCAAGCTTTGGTAAAACTGGCACTAGAACCCCAATGGGAAGCCCGATTTGAGGCAGACTCATACGGATTTAGGCCAGGAAGGTCAGCGCA
>NZ_JAYFEQ010000604.1:0-236 GCF_055795085.1 Phormidium sp. CCY1219
GCAAATATTGCCCTCCACGGCATGGAAGAAAGCATCAAATCCTTAGCTACTAAGCTACCAGGGAAAGGTAGTCGTACAAACAAACGCGATGCAATCTCGCTAATCCGTTATGCGGACGACTTCGTTATCCTGCATGAGAACAAGGATGTAATTCTAAAATGTCGCGACCACATCCAGGAATGGCTAAAAGGAATAGGGTTGGAACTTAAGGATACCAAAACCCACATCACCCACAC
>NZ_JAYFEQ010000605.1:0-15393 GCF_055795085.1 Phormidium sp. CCY1219
ACCCAGATCTCAAAGGTCTGGGCGCAGAAGCCCGCGCCGTACCGCCTAAGCGGTCGGCGTCGGGAGTACGTCACAGCATTACACGGAAGTCAAAACCGTAACCGTGAAACTCTAAATTATTGGCAAAAATTTTATTTCCCCGGTTTATTTCTAATGAACCGGGGGTTTTCAATGCAAAAAAATAATTTGTCATTTCACAGGACTCCGATCCATTTTTATCTTTCGGACAAATTGGATGTTTTCTAAACTTTGCCCTTCACCCTCCTCTGAGTAAATTTTCTTTCAAGGGAAATACTCTCGACGATTTCCGCACCTGTCACCGGGAGTCGGAACCGGAAAGACAAAAGTGGCAAAAACTGTTTCCTCGGCGGGTTTGAGACAGCATAACCCGTCTTATTGCGCTTTCTTCAGAGGCGAGGTGGGAGTCAGGTCGTCTGGTTACGGCTAACAACGTCGCGGATACTCAGGAATTATCTTGGATGGGAAGTCCAAGCGATGACAATGGGTTTGTCCGCTTGGATGAAATTACCCTAGAAAACGGCGAAACTACAACAGCTCTACGTACCCACCCAAAATGGGTTTCCAATGGAAGGATAAAAGGTTGGCATCCTTGGGTCGAACTGCCTCAAAATGTAAAGTTTGAAGCTGATGTTGGTTTCGTCGAGGGAGCTAAAAATACCGATGGCGTTACCTTTCAAGTGTGGGAACACCATAAAGAAGGAGGAAGCACAGTTTGGAATAAGATTGTCGATCTCCACAAAGATTACACGGGTAATTTGGAACATATGGAAGCAGATCTCTCCCACCTTGCAGGACAAGAAGTGGGGATAGAGTTACGGGTTGATGCGGGCGAGTCATCTGGTGAAGATTGGGCCGCTTGGACGAACGTGCAGATTGTGCCCAGGGGCTAAACCGCGCTGATGTGGGGAATGTAGGTTCTGTTGATGTGGAATAATTGAGCAGAGGAAAAGAAGGTTGCCAGGAAAAAGGAGGTTAAAGCAGACAGACCTCAGCCACCAGTTGGCAGATTTCCGCAAACAATTGCTCGAAATTCGATCCCTGCTTGTGTAAAATAGCTTCCACACAACCGCGCAGGCGCAATTCATCTTCTACGGTAATATCTTTTGCCGTCATCACCACAATGGGAATGGCACGCCACTGGGGATGGTTTTTCAATGCGGCCACAAATGCAAAGCCATCCATTTCCGGCATCATTAAATCGAGTAAAATCAACTGCGGGGGATGCTTGGCCATCTGTTCCAATCCGCGCCGACCATTTTCCGCTTCGGAAATCTGCCATCCTTGGGGTTCGAGAAAGCGTCGCATGATGTCGCGGGTGGCCGGATCGTCTTCCACAATTAGGAGCGATCGCCCTTTTACCGACAGACCCTTGGGTTCGGAGCAAGTGCCCTCGTATTTTTCTAAAATGGCCAGTAACCGAGCGCGATCGATGGGTTTGGTCATGTAATCCGAGGCGCCGAGAGCCATGCCCATATTTTTATCATCGAGCATGGTCAGCATAATCACCGGGATATGAGCCAGTTGCGGATCGCTTTTCAGAGCACAGAGGACCGACCATCCATCTTGATGGGGCATCATCACATCCAGGGTAATCGCATCGGGCTGTAACTCTTGGGCTAACTGCAATCCTTCCTGACCTGTGGAGGCGATCGCCACGCGAAAACCTTCTCGACTTAAAAAGCGCTGCATCAGTTCGCGCACCGTGGAGTCGTCATCGATCGCCAACACCAGTTTTGCATTTTCCGGGAGTTCGGCGGGTAGGGGTACCGAGGTGGGTTCCACCTCCGACTCCACCTGTTCGATTGTGGAAGCGGGCAGTACCATTGTAAAGGTAGAACCTTTGTTCAGAATGCTGGTGGCCAGAATATCCCCGCCCATCATTTGGGAAAACTTTTTCGCGATCGCCAGTCCCAGACCGGTGCCGCCATACTTGCGCGTGGTAGAAGCATCCGCTTGGGTAAATGCCTGAAATAGCTGATTTACCTGTTCTGGTGACATGCCAATCCCGCTATCGGTGAGGGTAAAGCAAACCCATTCTACCGAGGGGTTATTGGCCAGAACGGGCAGGAGACTAAAGCGGTTTTTCTCCAGACCCAATTCTTCCAGGGTGCCGCGACTCACATCTAGGCTAATTTTACCCTGGTGGGTAAATTTCGCTGCATTGGAGAGTAAATTAAATAAATTTTGTCGCACCTTAGTCAAATCCGCTCGCATCCACCCCAATTCTGGGGCACAGTGAAGTTCGAAAGTATTGTTATTTTTCGCGATTAAAGGGTCGATGGTACTGACTACTTCCGCGATCGCCTCAGATAGGTCGAATGCTTCCACATACAGTTCCATCTTCCCTGCTTCGATTTTGGATAAATCGAGGATATCGTTAATAATCCCAAGCAGATGTTTTCCGGCGTGGTGAATTTTGTGCAAGTCCGGGAGAAAGTCTTCTTGACCCAAGTCTTGTGCGTCTTCTTGCAGCATTTCGCTATAACCGAGAATGGCGTTGAGGGGAGTTCGCAATTCGTGGCTCATATTCGCCAGAAATTGACTTTTCGCTCGGTTAGCGGCGATCGCCGCATCTTTTTGTCGTTCGATGGTCTGGTTGGCGATCGCGAACAATCTTGACTGCGCCACGAGCAGCACTTGCAAATCCAATAAACCTTGCCGATCCTCGCCAAACTCCACCACAATTGGCTCGTAAACTGCTTTTTCGGATCGACTCAGGGCTAATTCTACCGCATCGTGAATTTTGTAACTGGCACTCAGGTAAAGGGTTTTCACTTCCACGCCAAACTTGCGCTCGCGCTGTTGCATCGTATTCGAGAGCACCGCAATCGGTCGTTTGAGGAAAATTTCGAGTCCATAGGGCCGACTCAACCACTCGAAAAAACGCGCGCGGGAAATCATGCCCACAACCGATCCGCGATCGCGAATCATCACGCCGGGTAAGTGGGAGTGCTGCTCGAATTTTTCGGCGACTAACTTACCCAGGGTGGCGGCGCTGACTTCAAAGTAATGGCAAGGTAAATCTGCCAAAGTAGAATTCAGGGTTAGTCGGCGAGAGGGCGGGTAAAGCACGATGGCTATCCTCCAGTGCGTACAAGTCGCGCTCGATCGCGAGCGCCTAGAAGGCGTCTGTCAGAGAAGCGGGATAAGAGGCGCTCGTCTCGTGGGTAAGAAGGGAGACGATAGGGCGTTCGAGAAAGGCGTTTGATTTAACTTCAATTTTCTCCAATACACTACTCTATCCGCAAGAAGAGATAGTTAAATTGTAACTGAATCCGACCCACTTCCGGGTTCCAATTGATTTAATTGTCGTAGTAAAAGGCACCGTGAAATCATCGAAGCGCAAGAATTCGTTGATGCAGATAGGGCGAGAAAACAAGGGGGCGATCGCATCGCAGTTTGTCTCAATTTTTTGCATCTAAACCGAGAGGTCGATCGCCTCGCAGGGCATTCGCACGGTGAAGGTAGACCCGACACCCGGTTCGCTTTCGACCAAAATTTCACCCCCCATCATCTTGCAAAATTGATGACTGATAGCCAATCCCAAGCCCGTTCCCCCGTATTTGCGGGTAGTTGAAGCATCCGCTTGGGTAAAAGCGTGAAAAATGTGCTGCATCTGTTCCGAGGTCATGCCGATTCCGGTATCCTTCACTTGGAAATCAATCCAAGGAACGGCAGAATTATTCCCAGAAGCTGTTTTCCTGCGGATGTCTACGGTAATGCAGCCATTTTCGGTAAATTTGGCGGCGTTGCTCAACAGGTTCAACAAAATTTGTCTCACTTTTTTGGCGTCGGCATACATGTAATGAGAACTGGCGAAATTGTTCACAGTCAAAGTATTGTGATTTTTGTCAGCTAAGGGTTGAATCGTAGATATCGCCGACTCCACTAAGGCGGAAATGGAGAATTTTTCTAGATACAAATCCATTTTGCCCGCTTCAATTTTTGAAATATCCAGGATATCGTCAATCAAACTTAAAAGATGTTTTCCCGCCCGTTCGATTTTACTCAAGTCAGGAATAAATTCGCTACAGTTCAAATCTTCCGCTTCTTCTTTGAGAAATTCGCTATACCCAATAATGGCGTTTAAAGGGGTTCGCAGTTCGTGACTCATATTTGCCAAAAACATGCTTTTCGCTTGACTGGCTGCTTCCGCCGCCTCTTTCGCCTGCTGTAACTCGGATTCTGCCCGCTTGCGATCGCTGATATCCCGAACGATAATAATAATTTGGCTATCTAGCAGGGGTAACAAGCGCGCTTCAAAACTTTTTTCTTCTCTCTCAAAACCGATTGAATATTCGATGCGAACCAAACTTTTTGTTTCCTGAACTTCCGCGATTGCCCTGGCAAATTTTTCCCCAACTAATTCCGGCAAAACCTCCGGCAGTTGGCGGCCCATAAAATCACTTGGTGCCACGTACAAATCTAATTCTTGTCCCGCATGGTAATCGAGAATTCTGCCGTAAATATCTACTCGAAAATACAGGTCTGGCAGAGCTTGAAAAATGGTTTGTAATTCGCAAGTAGTATGATAGAGTTTTTGTTCGTATTGCTTGCGCTCGGTGATATCGCGAGTAATCGTTACCAAGCAGGGAACTCCATCCAGGTCGATGGGTTCGGCGGACAGGAGTCCGATACGGATGTCCCCCGACTTAGTGCGAAATTGGCCTTCCACATCGCGAACCACCCCATGTTCTTTTAATTGTTGCAACAAGCGATCGCGGCGGTCGAAATCCACCCAGATATTCAGTTCGTCAGTAGTTTTTCCCAGGGTTTCTTCCAACTCAAAGCCGGTCATTTCCAAAAAGCGATCGTTCACCTCCACATAGCGACCGTCAGAAACCCGAGTAATGGCGATCGCATCCGGGGTCGAGCGAAACGCCTTAGAAAACTTTTGTTCCGAGACGCGCAATGCTTCCTGAGCTTGACGTTTTTCCGTAATATCCGTTTGCGACCCAGCCAAACGATAGGGCTTGCCATCCAGGTCGCGCACTGCCATAGCGCGAACCAGAACCCACCGATAAGAGCCAGAAGAGTGCAACATGCGATATTCCGATTGCAGATGAGAGCTTTCGGCGCGCAGGTGCGAGTGAATTTCCGCCTCCACTCGTTCCAAGTCATCGGGATGAATCCGGCTGAACCACTCATCCGGATGAGGTGCGATCGCCTCTTCCTCACATCCGACCATTGCCAGCCATCGCGGCGAAAAATAGATTTCTCCCGTGTTTAAATTCCAATCCCACAATCCATCATTAGCCCCAGCCACCGCGATCGCGTAGCGCTCCCGACTTTCGCGCAGCGCCCCAGTCGCCTCTTCCACCGCCTTTTCCAACCGACGGGGTTCGCGCACCAGGATAAACGCGCACAGACCAAAAGAGCCACTCAACAATACCCCCAACGGATATAACCACCACACTGGCGCATAAGAAGGCCATCCCCCCACCGGTAGCCCCGCCAACTGCCAGTATCCGTTAGGCAAAGACACATCCAGCATCACCGGGTTGCGCTGGAACAGGCTGGCATCCCCAGCAAACACCTCCC
The DNA here is from genome assembly GCF_055795085.1 of Phormidium sp. CCY1219. Classification (NCBI taxonomy): domain Bacteria; kingdom Bacillati; phylum Cyanobacteriota; class Cyanophyceae; order Oscillatoriales; family Oscillatoriaceae; genus Phormidium; species Phormidium sp. CCY1219. The sequence continues at coordinate 5,563 of NZ_JAYFEQ010000605.1, forward strand.
CGGATGCCCCCAACCCATCCTTGCCTCGCAGGGCATATTCCAGGCGAAGGGTCTCCCCCTCCTTCGGGGAGAGGATAGAAAATTCCTTCGTCAGCGTTGCCCCCCCTTCCCCCACCAAGGTCAATCCGGCGTCCTCAAACAGGGTTTTCGGGTCGATAAGAATCGCCACCAATCCCCAGTAGGTATTGCCATCCCTGGTTCGATCCTCGCTCAAAAATATTGGCGTCCGACTGATTAAAGCAATGCCCCCTTGCACCAAATTTACCGGACCAGCTACCACGGTTTTTTGGGTTCGCAAGAGTCGCTTAACCCCTTCTTGGGAGGAGGGGTTTTCTAAAAGGTTGATACCGATAGCCTCTTCGTTGCCTTCTACCGGGTACAGATGGGAAATCACATTTTTTCTGGCAAGCTGGATGTTGATAATCCCACTTTGCTGGGAGACCATCACGCGAGCAAGGCTAACGAACTGCGGTTGGTCGAGATCTGGGTTGGTAGACACATAGGCCACCATCCCTCGGGTGATAAACAGTCGCGAGTTTAAAGCGGCTTCTAGTCTAGCGCGAATGGTGGTGAGTTCTTGCAGGACGTCGGTGCGAATTTCTTGGCGGTAGCGCTCTTTTTCCGAGTTAGCCAGCGCCCACACTCCTGCGAAAACCAAGCTTGCCGCACAGAGGGCTGCTATGTATGGTGACAGTCGCGATCGCATGATGGTATCATTCCTATCGAATCGCCCGAAAGCTGGTTGTACTCTGATTCACTCCGTGGACTCCACTCAATTCCACCCCCACAGCGACCGACGAAAAAAATAAAGAGTCCCTATCGGTCTGGGTTCGGCAGGTTGACAGAAATAGGGCTGTCATTCCCAGCCAGAACGGTATTTTATCGACTTTCAACGTTTCACTTGACCTATTCTAAAACCACTCGCACGCCTCATACCACGAAACTGCAAAAAAGTCAAGCCCTTTTCCCCGCCAATTTTACCCAGCATTGCAGCTTCCTCTCGGGAGACTCGGATTGCCACCTCTGCCCCCCCCTACAGGAAGTATTCCGGGGGAGTAGAGATTCCCCGAGACGCTTAGGCAAGCAAATTCTGACGCGGCTTAAACGTTTCGAGCTGACGCAGCTTTTCATACAGTTCTCGTTCCGCCTCGGAGATATCTTGCGGCACCGCAATTAAAATCTCCACCAGTTGGTCGCCGCGCTTGCCATTGCCCGTAGGATAGCCTTTGTTGGCCAGACGCAGGCGTTTTCCCTGTCCCACTCCTGCCGGCAAGGTCATTTTAACCAACCCATCTAGGGTGGGCACTTCTACCGCCCCGCCCAACACCGCCTCGCTGGGTGTCACGGGAAGCTGACAGTAAATATCTGCCCCCTGAAGGTGAAAAAATTCGTGGGAAGCCACGGTAATTTTCAGGAACAAATCCCCACCAGAAATGCCTTGGGACCGCAGGCGAATCCGCTGCCCCGTCACCATACCCGGGGGCATATTCACTTCCAGCGATCGCCCATCTTCCAGACGAATCCTTTCCCGTCCCCCGGTATAAGCTTTTTCCAACGGTAAGGTCAGCCTCGCTTCTACATCCCTGGGTGCGGGACGCGAGGGTACCGTATAGGCGGTTTTGCTCGTCCCGGGGCGAAAGTAATCCTGCTCTTTGGTGGCGGTGGTGGTTCCCACCCCCACCCCCGCCGCCCGACGCTCTCGCTCTCTGCGTCCGAGCAGTTCGTCTACAAAGCTATCAAAGTTGGCATATTGGGAAAAATTCCCCTGCCCGTTGGCACTACTGCTGACTCCCGATCGCCCATTCCACGGTTGCCTGCGCCCGCCGCTGCGCCCCCGAAATCCTTTCTTGCCCAAAAATCGACTAAATTCGTCGTATTGCGCCCGTTTGTTCGGATCCGAAAGCACTTCATACGCCTCCCCGAGATCCTTAAATTTTTCCTCGGCTACTTTATTTCCCGGATTGAGATCCGGATGATACTGCCGCGCCAGTCGCCGATAGGCTTTCTTAATTGCGTCAGTGGAGGCATCTCTTGCTACTCCGAGGATTTCGTAATAGTTCCGCCAGTTCTGCATATTCGCGCTTTTAAACTTTAAAATTGGGATGCTTACAAATTTAACTCAACCACCGAGGATTCCGCGATCGCGCTCGACTCTTTATTTAAGGAGGAATGGGCGCAATTGGGTTAACCCTCGACCCTCCCCTTTTTGATGTTCTCAGAATACCCTTCTTGCGCCAAAATTGTCGGCTTGTGTTCCCTTTGCTCCCTAACCGCCACCGATTTTCCCGATTGGGGGTAGGGAAAATGTCTCCCCGGCGATCGGCCTGTGGTTTCTCCTTCTGTGCCATTCTCCACCGCTGGTTCTTCCTATTTTTCCCCAATCCGGCCCGATCGCGGCGAACCGACCGATCGCCCTGGATGTCCCCATCGTGGCGATCTCCATTGGGTTCGCCCTTGCCGATGGCAAACCCCCAAATCATGCAGATTTTAGCCTCACCCTTGGCGATCGCTCCCGGTAAAAAATGACGCTCAGATTTCCCCGCTACCATCGCTTTAAGCTCTCTTACTATCACTTTTTATCTCGAATTGATATAATTTTCAATCGCCATAAATCGATTATTTTCGGTTATTAGTGCTTACCTTAATTTCAGCATTTTAGGCCAAAAAGCGTGCTTTTTTCGATAATTCATTCCAAGCGTTTTCTAGCTACCCTATTGCATCAGTTTTCTCCTCCACTTAACTGAAACCATCGATTTTTTTCAGTATAAAGTGCTGATTGTTGGGGAAAAAACGGAGAATCGAACTGGCAAAAATGGGGGGAGATTCACACAGATTCGTCTCATAAAGAGAATCCTCGGGAGTCGAAATGACGGGTACCACAGAGGCGAGCGCGCTTTTCTCGGGAAACAGGCCCCCGTCTGGGGTAGCTTCGCGGGGGTTGCCAAAAGAACGCCCTGGAGGTGGTGGGTGGCGATCGCCGCCATATCCCCAGCGATCGCGCCTGCCGAAAGGGTGGCCCTGTAGGGGCGAAAAGCAGCGCTCGCCTTCCCGATGAACTGACAACTAGGCTTTCACCCGCGATCGCCCATCCATTCCCCTAGGGGGCCTGTTTATTCTACAGCCAATCCTCATCATCATCATCCCAATCTTCATCCTGGTAAGGGTTATTGTACCGACTGTTGCCATATACGGAAGAGCGCCCCCGACGGCGGGATCCCATGCCATCCCGGGGCGGATATGGCTCTCGGGGCTGTCGGTAGGGATTGGCGAAGAAATCATCCTCGGGGAAAGGTTCGCGCTCTCGTTCCGGGCGTTCTTCAGTAAACGCACGCCGGATCGATCCGAAGAAATCATCTTCTTCATCCTCCTCTTGCACCCGCTGATAAACCTCGCGGTTGAGTTCGTACATGGCATCTTGCAGGTCTGAATGAGCCAAATCAATCCCCCGTTCGTCGTTGCGCTCTAAACTCTCGCGCAGATCGCGCACGGCGCTTTCAATCCGCCCGCGATGGGGAGCCACAAATTGGATCCCATAATCCAACGTTGCCTCTCTCAGCTGTCTTTCGGCTTGATACGCCAACGCCTCGACGCGGTTGCGTTTCTCCACTCGTTCCCGGCGTTCGCGATCGACCTGGGCGTATTCTTCAGCTTCCTCGAGCATCTGATACACTTCAGATTCGCTGAGGGTAGATGCCCCTTGAATGACAATGCTTTGCTCGCGCCCGGTCATTTTATCCAATGCCGTCACCTGCAAAATGCCGTTGGCATCAATATCAAAGGATACCTGAATTTGCGGCACTCCACGCGGTGCGGGAGGAATGCCGGTGAGTTTAAACCGTCCCAGGGATTTATTATCGGCTGCCATTTCCCGTTCTCCCTGCAGCACGTGAATTTCCACCAGGGTTTGATTGTTTTCAGAGGTGGAAAAAATATCCGATCGCCGCACCGGAATCGTGGTATTGCGATCGATCAGTTTCTTCATCACTCCGCCGATGGTTTCGAGACCCAGGGAAAGGGGCGTCACGTCCAACAACAGCACGTCTCTGATTTCTCCGGCAAGAATCCCCGCTTGAATGGCTGCACCCACCGCAACCACTTCATCGGGATTGACGTTCTCATTCGGTTCGCGATCGATTAAACTGCGGACTAGATCCTTCACGAGCGGAATCCGGGTCGAACCCCCCACTAACACCACTTCATCAATTTGCATCGGGGTCAAACCGGCATCGGATAGCGCCCGTTTCACCGGGATGCGAATCCGTCTGACTAAATCCCCACATAATGCCTCGAACTGCGCCCGGGTTAACCGCGTTTCCAAATGTTTCGGTCCGGTTTCGGTGGCGGTGATGAAGGGAAGATTAATATCGGTGACTTGCACCCCAGACAGTTCGATTTTGGCTTTCTCTGCAGCTTCGAGCAGTCTTTGCAAGCTTTGTCGATCGCGTCTTAAATCCACTCCCTCGGCTTCCAAAAATTGCTCGGCTAGCCAGTCTACAATTTTTTTGTCGAAGTCATTCCCTCCTAACTGGGTATCCCCGGCAGTGGCTTTCACTTCAAAGACCCCATCCCCGACTTCTAAGATCGACACGTCAAAGGTGCCTCCCCCTAAGTCGAAGACTAATATGGTCTTATAATCCAACTGGTCGAATCCATAGGCTAATGACGCCGCTGTGGGTTCGTTGATAATCCGCTTGACGTCTAGTCCGGCAATTCTTCCCGCGTCGCGGGTGGCTTGTCTTTGGGAATCGTTAAAATATGCCGGTACGGTAATCACTGCCCCGGTGACGGGTTCTCCCAAATACCGACTGGCTTCTTCGGCGAGTTTCCGCAGTACCATCCCGGATACTTCTTCGGGAGCAAATTGTTTTTTCAAGCGCGGACACTTGATTTTTATGTTGCCCTGTTCGTCTTTGCGAATCGTGTAGGGCACTCGCTTGGATCCGGGAGACAGCTCGGCGTATTTTCGCCCCGTGAACCGTTTGACTCCATAAAAGGTATTCTGAGGATTGAGCACGGCTTGCCGTCGCGCCATTTGTCCGACGAGCAATTCGCCTTCTTTGCTAAAGCCAACCACGGAAGGGGTGGTTCGCATTCCTTCTGCATTGGCAATCACCACCGGCTTGCCTCCCTCCATGACTGCAACCACTGAGTTTGTTGTCCCCAGGTCAATGCCGACTACTTTGCCCATGCTTTTGTCTCCACCTCTCGTGTGCTTGCAATTGCCATTCTGTTTTTGTTTTTTTTCGGATTCCTATCCATTAAAAAATAGGCTAACAAGTGATGGTCGCTAATACTAGCACCGCTCTAACACCAAACGATCGCTTCGCTCCCGTTCGATGAGTGACTTGCTGTCTCTATTCTATCTCGCTCAAGTCGTGCGAGGCTTTGACTTGATGGTGGCTTCAACCCCCAACCCCGGCTTTACTCTTCTGTGCCCAACAATGGCGCGCAATCCCTAACCGACTTTTCGCCAATCGCCAACCGGCAACCTCGGGGACAGTTTAGGCGTTCTTCGTTTGTCTCATTCTCTGCATTGGTCACAAAATCCAGACAATTGGATGCCTCTGCGATCGCCTCCTACCTCAATCCCCTGCCTCTACCCTGGCCAAAACAACGCGATCGCATTTTGGGCTGGCTTTCCACCCGGTTTGCACCCTTACTCCCAGATTCACCTCCGCCAACGATTTAACCCGCTGCCCTGTGCGTGGCTACAAGTTCCCCGGGGCAATTCCCCCTCGACTTGCCAAACTCACCCCACGCTTCTGTTTCTCTTGTATATAATACAAACAACTCTTTCTCAGCATCGGCCAATCGCCCACCCCATCTCCTAATCCCTCGATTTGCGGTGTCGGCTGTTTCCTCGGCGATGCAAGCCCCCAAACTCTCGGGCAGGGTATCGACGCAAAATTCTCTGGCAAACATACGCTCTGATGGTCAAACATTTTCCGCCCGATGAAGCGGAAGTTATCCAGTATTATCAGGCGATCGCTCCTGATTACGACCGCTCTCGCTTTCACAATACATACGGCAGCTATATCGACGCTCGAGAACGCCAACTTTTAACCGCCTGGCTCGCTCCCTATCGCGGTAAATCCGTTCTCGACCTCGCCTGTGGTACGGGCCGATTTCTTAATTTCGCTACCGTTGGATTAGATGCAAGCGATCGCATGGTGCAACTGGCTCGTTCTCAATATCCCGACCTCACCCTGATGGTCGCTTCGGCTTCTCAAATCCCCCTCGAATCCCACTCTTTTGATGCGGTGTTTTCTTTGCATTTTTTCATGCATTTAACTCCCGCTAAACTCGCCAGCGTTATTGCAGAATGTTACCGCATTTTGCGTCCGCATGGCACTCTAATTTTCGATATCCCTTCCTCATTCCGTCGCCGGATCGTTTCCTATCAATCCCACCCTTGGCACGGTGCTACTTCTTTTTCGCTCGGCAATATTCAAGCGTTATGTCACGAGGGCAAATGGCACTGGGAACAACTCGCCGGGGTGGCTTTATTCCCCATTCATCGCATTCCACCTTCCGCTCGCCTATTCTGCCGCCCGGTGGATTCTTTGTTGTGTGACACTGGCCTAAAATTCTTGGCTTCTTATTATTTGATTCAATTAATCAAGCGAGATGGCTAACTTCATTTTATCGGTAGCGTCTCCTCCCCTATCGTTTTTTTGCCTGTCTGGTACTTTCCTCTCAGCACAACATGTAATTGACTTGATTTTTTAACGTTAACTCCATCCGGAAAGAGAAGTGTTGATGATTTTATCTCACCCAATGAAAAAGGTTCTCCCCCCTTCGCTCAAGCTGACCCTGAAGCTCTGGCACCAAGGATTGCGCGATCTGCAAGCGGGCAACTTCCGCAAATTCCCTCGAAACTCTCGGCTAAGCGCCGCAGAAATATCGCGTTTTCCAACACGAATAACTCTGTCTCAATCGATTAAAAATACCCGGTACTCTGAAAATAAAAAACATAATTTGGCAACGGCGATCGCCTGCATCGAAAACCGCCCAATTTATCCCGGGGAACTGTTCTCGTTTTGGCATTGGGTCGGAAAACCCAATCGCCACAATGGCTATCGCGAAGGACGGGCGATCGTTAATGACCAACTCCAATCCACTATCGGCGGCGGATTATGTCAGCTCTCGGGCTTGATATATTTTTTAATCCTCAAGGCTGGCATCACTCCACAAGAACGACATCCCCATTCTCAAGATATCTATACTGAAGAAACCCGTTTCGCGCCCTTGGGTTCCGATGCCACAGTGGTGTACGGTTACAAAGATTTACGTTTCCCAAATACTTTGTCCACGCCGATTTGTTTCCGGTTTAATTTATTGGAAACTGAAATTGTTGCCTCTCTATGTTCGGTTAAAGAAATAGAGGAAATGGAAGTAAAGTTTAAGGTAAGCCCCGAGGATAAAGGGATAAAAAAAGTAGAAACTTTGCGATTGTCTTCGAGTGAAAATCGTTTTGAATTGGTTGCCTCTACCCTTTATCCTACCCGGAATGGCTAAACTTGACCCTGTAGCCGCAAGAGGTAAGAAAATCCGGAAATTGTTGAAGGGATTGGAAAAAATTACCGCAGGGCGATCGCCGCTTTTCCTTGGATAGAATGAAAGGAAGGAAATTTTTATGGTAAAAATGAAGCGCGCTGGTTTAAAATACCCATGACCCACTCGGGGATACCAGAAAAACAAGACGCCTGCACAGCTTTATGAATAACAACGCCAGACCCATTGCTGTGGATTTGTTTGCCGGCGCGGGGGGCATGACGCTCGGTTTCGAGCAAGCGGGTTTTGACGTACTCGCCGCCGTGGAAGTCGATCCGGTTCACTGCGCCATTCACTGTTATAATTTTCCGTTGTGGAAGGTGTTTTGTAAAAGTGTAGAAGAGATGACTGGGGGTGAAATTAGAGATAAATCGAGTATCGGCGATCGCGCTATTGATGTGGTGTTCGGCGGCCCTCCCTGTCAGGGATTTTCTACCATCGGCAAACGCGCCGAAGATGACCCGCGCAACTCGTTAGTTTTTCACTTTATCCGCCTGGTTGGCGAACTCCAACCGAAGTTTTTTGTCATGGAAAATGTCCGGGGGATGACCCTGGGAAAACATCAGGAATTCTTAGGGGAAATTATTGACAAATTTCAGTATTATGGTTATACTGTAACTTTGCCTTACAAAATTTTAAATGCGGCTCATTATGGGGTGCCGCAAAACCGAGAGCGATTGTTTTTGATTGGCGGTCGGCAGGAGTTGCTTCAAACAGAAGAATTGAAGTATCCCCCCCCGGTCACCCAACCGCCCCGGGGTTCCTCAAATTTGCCCGCTACCCCAACGGTGTGGGAGGCGATCGCGGATTTGCCGGCGGTGGAGAATTATAGCGAATTGCGCGATCGCGATTGGATCGAACGGGCCACCCCAGAAGGTTGTGCAACCCCAGTCAGCCCCTACGCCCGTCAAATGAGGGGCGAGACCCCCCTTGACAGAGACTACGCCTATCCTCGCCAATATAATCATACGGTGCTGACAGGGTGCGCGCGAACCAACCATAGCCCAGGGGCGATGGAGCGCTTCGCCAAAACGCTACCGGGCAAAACCGAGCCGGTGAGTCGCTTCCACAAGCTCGATCCCCAGGGCATCTGCAACACCCTGAGAGCCGGAACTCCCAGCAATCGCGGGGCCTTTACCTCGCCTCGTCCGATTCATCCGATCGCGGCACGCTGTATCACGATTCGCGAGGCCGCAAGGCTCCACTCTTACCCAGATTGGTTTCGGTTTCACGCCACCAAATGGCACGGTTTCCGCCAAATTGGCAATTCGGTGCCGCCATTACTGGCAGCATCGGTGGCGGCGCAGATTATGGAGCGCTTGGGGGACAAACCGCTTAAACCCACCCTGACGATCGAACTGGCTAATCCAGAATTGCTCGGTTTGAATATGTCAGCTGCATCCAAGCACTTTGGTGTAGATCCCCACACGATCGCGCCGCGCACCCGGGGAAGAAAACAGAATTAAGGATTAACCATTAAGAAGATATTTTTCTCAAGTTTAAATTCTTAATTCTAACGGCTTGACCCTTATCGCAGCAGTTGTTTGATGGTTTGAATTAATTCTGCGGGTCTAAAGGGTTTGGTAATGTAAGCATCAGCCCCTTGTTTCATGCCCCAGTAGCGATCGAATTCTTGACTTTTACTGGTACACATGACCACGGGGATATTTTGGGCTTTCGGATCGTTTTTTAGCCACCGACAAAGTTCGTAGCCGTTCATGCGGGGCATCACGATATCGGTAACGACTAAATCGGGGGATCCCGATTGGATTTGCGCTTTTGCTTCTACCCCATCAGCCGCCTCAAGCACTTGCAGTCCATTTTTCTTCAGGATGTCCGATACCATTTCTCGCACTGTGGCGCTGTCGTCCACAATTAAAATTTTACTCATCGCTCTCTCCCGGGGTTCTGATTAGAAAGGGTCACTCAATAATGGATGGTTTCTCTATTGTCAATACCCGCGCCTAGTGGCTGAGGGAATTATGAAGAGTTTAAGATAAAATTTAACCATTCTTTAATGTTGGGGGCGCGATCGCCCTGGGGGAAAGTCGGTCGCGATCGCCTGCGGTCTTTTCTCCGTCAGGAAAAGCGCGACAGCTAACGGGTGAGCGTCTTTGGGATAATGGTTGATTCATCAGAAATTAGGGTTGGTAAGGGGGAGAACGGAAACCCTCGTCATTTATGCGTAGGGAGGAGTTCCCCCCCCTTACACAGACAACAGTTTGACAAAACATCACTGCTAGAAACTGTAGGTATAACCGTCCTTCCGATGTACGC
>NZ_JAYFEQ010000606.1:0-1816 GCF_055795085.1 Phormidium sp. CCY1219
TTCAACCAGTCCATCATCGACTCTCAAGGTCGCGTGGTGAACACCTGGGCCGACGTGATCAACCGCGCCAACCTGGGTATGGAAGTGATGCACGAGCGTAACGCTCACAACTTCCCCTTAGACTTGGCTGCAGGCGAAACCACTCCGGTGGCTTTAACTGCCCCTGAAATCAACGGCTAAGATTTAGCTTGCGATAATTAAAAGCGCTCTCCTTCGGGAGGGCGCTTTTTGTTTGGAGAGAGGAATAGCTGTAAAAAGAGTTATACTGTTTAAATTTTAAAATAGCCCAAAATATACTAAAAGAGAAATTGGCCGATCGCAAAACCCAAAGGGGTGTTTTGCGCGGACATTTTTGAGGTAGGGAGGACTCAGGAGGAGGAGTCGGATCTATCGCTCGTCGGACATCCAGACCTTTTTGTGCTGCCCGAGCCTACCGACTTCTCATCCCATGAGAGCACAATACAAAGCATCCTATACATAAGTACCACAGAAGAACCACCGCATCATGCCTGCTTATCCTCCAACAGCTTCAGTTGAATTTTCACGCCGGTTTCTCTATGGGGAACGTGCTTCCAACTGCCATAACACAAGTGCTTGAGACTATCCGTTTGCAGCACCCCAGCACCCACCAACGCATCGCAGACGCTACCGATCGCATTATCTCCATCACCGCGATGCTTTCCGCACAACAAAATCCGCAGCGCCGCCCGTTCAATAGGGAGCGCCGGAGTCGGGTGAATTTGCTGCAACTGCATGAGAATTTCACCCTCGGCTCTGAGTCGCCATTCCCGATAGCGCTTCGGAAGATAAGTTCCGTTCAGGGTAACGCGGGGACGAGCTTTCGGCGTCACGGATCCGGGAATCCAAAACGTCAAGGTAGTAGGGGAGTTCGTTTGTAGCTGTTCTGCAATCGGTGGGCGATCGCTCGGTTTGGCAGCTTTCGACTCTTGCACTAATTTCTCAAACGGCGAGAGTGTTGTTTGACGCTTCCGGTGCGGATTTGGGGAATGGTTCATCAGTTCGGCAACAACGACAAGCGGGGGTTGTATTTCACCTTTCGCGTTTGTCGTAGTTTCATCAGGGGGGTTTTCCCCGGAGGGTAACACCCCATCAGCAGGGCAATCATCTGGCACACCATCCGTATCAAAGCACACAGAACCCTCAGATCCGGACCATCCAGCGGTGATATTGATGTAAGTTTGAGCCGTTTTTTCCGACAAACTGCAACAATCTGCCAACCAGTAACGCCATTGTTCCGGTGCAAGGAGCGCCTGAGCTTGCAGGAGCAACTCCCCAGCATTCCGGGCATGGAGGAGTCCCACTGCGGTAGCAGACTGACACTGCTTGTGTTCGCGAATAATTCGCCGTGCCAGTGCGTCGAGGGAAACCAGCCTCGGTGCCCATTGTTTCAGGTAATTTCGCTCGCATAAAGCGCGCAGATCGCGCATTTTTCGCAGTGATTGAGTTAAAGACAGAGATGGCATGGACAAAAAAAGATGAAAGCGTTTAGACAAATCAGTGCTGCGCCAGACCCCAGAGGGGGCGCGACCAGTCACAAGCACCTATTGTAGTCCATGAAGATAACTTGCTGTGGCAAAAAAAAGAGTCGTGGAAAGGCTGAATTGTCATATCGCAGTTGACGAAAAAATCAAACAACCCCCCTAGAACAGCTAAAGCGCCGGTGAGCGTAAAAAGAGTTGACAGAACAGGGCAAATGTGTATTGGGCTAGTTAAGTCAGTTACCGAGAATCGGCGTAAAGCCCCCGGATTTATCCGTGGGGATATAAGCCGAGCGACTGACCCCCGGTCCCCCGCA
>NZ_JAYFEQ010000607.1:0-8775 GCF_055795085.1 Phormidium sp. CCY1219
GGCTAAAGCCGCACGTTCGTTTTTCCTCCCCCGGCTAAAGCACGGGGGTTTCCAAACGTATCGGAGGTTATCATGAATCATCAACCGTTTCTGACCCCGGGGTTCAATTACGCGAAAGCACACAGAAGTGGCGTACCGGGGTATAGCAAAGAACTCCCCAGAAAAGTCGCCCGCGAAATCGGCAGTTTTCACCTAGAGTGTTAGGGTGGCAATAGAACCAGCAGGCAATCCGTCGGGCAAGCTCCGATGTGACGCTCCATAAGTTTTTGAGAGAATGTCAGCAACTCCGGACCGACAATACCGGACTTTTGCCCTACAATGTCAACTGAGGTGGTAAAGACCGCACGCGAGGAAAGTGACAGCAGGTAGAGACGCGCGCGGGTCAACCCATCACTATTTTGGAAAAATAGGAGAAAGCGTAAAAAACGCAGTGCATTCATAGTAAAATAGGATGAAGTGGATTTGTGGCTCGACTCTGGGGCTATTTTCCCCCAGAGTCGCGATCGTCAACTTTTCGGTTTTTATTGACAATAATTATCAACTAAGGAGAAATGGAATGAAAGGAATGGCCAGGAGAAACAATCGGCATCACCGACAAAGAAACCGTGGAGAAGGCTGGTTGAGCTTTTTTGCGGAAACGCCTAATATGACGGAATGCAGGACGCTGAGCAGCGCTCGCGGCATACCGCTGGGGATGGCACAGGCGGGCGATCGCCTGCGGGTGCAGGAGCTAAGCGGCGGCGAAAACATGATAAATCATCTCATTAAGCTGGGGTTAGTTCCGGGCAAGGAACTGCAAGTGGTGAGTCGGCGGGAATCCGGATCGGTGATGGTAGCGATCGCCGGGAAACACGTAGCGTTAGGGGCGAGTATGGCGCATCACATCCTCTGCACGGAAGAGGCGATCGGCCAACAAAATATCCCCACCCCGGGCAAAACGCGGTTGCGGGAAATCTGCATTGGTTGCAAAGGGCGCGTGGTTGGATACCAATGCACCACGCGCAGCTACAAACGTCGCCTGCTGTCAATGGGACTGACGCCGGGAACCGAATTCACCGTGACCCGCCACGCCCCCCTCGGCGACCCCACGGAAATCAAACTGCGGGGCTTTAGCCTCACCCTTCGCAAAGACGAAGCAGACGCCCTGCACATCGAGGAGGTTAACTAATGACACAACCGACAATTGGGTTACTTGGCAACCCCAACTGCGGCAAAACCTGCTTGTTCAATGCCTTAACCGGATCGAACCAACAAGTGGGCAACTGGCCCGGGGTCACGGTGGAGCGCAAATACGGTAAATATCGCGAGAACGATCGCGAGATAGCCGTAGTGGATTTGCCCGGGGTGTATTGCCTCGACGCCGAAGAAGACGAAAGCGGACTGGACGAAAGAGTAGCGCGGGATTACCTGAGTTGCGGCGAAGCGGATGTCATTGTCAATATTGTAGATGCATCGAACTTAGAGCGCAACCTGTATCTGACCACCCAACTGGTAGAGATGCGCTTGCCGATCGTGGTAGCGCTGAACATGATGGATGTAGCGCGCGATCGCGGGGTGAAAATTTATCCCGACCTCCTCGCCGAAAAACTCGGCTGTCCGGTGATTCCGATTGTCGCCGCCAAGGGAGAGGGAATAGAGAGCCTGCGATCGGCGATCGGGGAACAACTGCAAACCCCCACCATGCCTCACGCTTACGTTCCCTATCCGCCGGTTCTGGAAGAAGCGCTACTGGACTTAGAGACCGCGATTTGCGACCAACAGCGCGCCGTGCAAGTGTCCCCGCGCTGGACCGCGCTCAAACTGCTGGAATACGACGATCGCAGCAATGTAGAACTCAGCGATCGCGACTTCGATCGCCTGGTGGTGACCAACCGCCGCAAAATCCACCAAACCCTGGGCGAAGACCTGGATATCATTATTGCCGACAGTCGCTATAGCTTCATCCACCAAATCGCCAAAAGTGCCACGGATCGCAGCGGCGAAGCCAGTAGCACCCTCACGGAAAACATCGATCGCGTGGTACTCAACCGCTGGTTGGGAATCCCCATCTTTTTAGGCGTCATGTATTTGATGTTCTTGTTTACCATCAATATCAGCAGCGCCTTTATCGACTTTTTCGATATCTTAGCCGGGACGATTTTCGTGGATGGGTTGAGCCACCTGCTGGGGAATCTCGGCACCCCCGAGTGGTTGGTGGTTCTACTCGCCGAAGGAGCTGGAGGCGGGATTCAAACCGTAGCCACATTTATTCCGGTGATTGGATTTTTGTTCCTGTTTCTCTCCTTTTTGGAAGACTCCGGCTATATGGCGCGCGCCGCCTTTGTGATGGATCGGTTTATGCGCTTTATCGGGTTGCCCGGGAAATCCTTCGTGCCGATGTTAGTCGGGTTTGGCTGTAACGTGCCGGGGATCATGTCTACCCGCACCTTGGAGAACAAACGCGATCGCTTGATTACCATCGTGATGAACCCGTTTATGTCCTGCGGGGCGCGGTTGCCCGTGTATGCCTTATTTGCCGCCGCCTTTTTCCCGATCGCGGGACAAAATATCGTCTTTGGACTGTACCTGATCGGGATTACCGCCGCGATTTGCACCGGGTTAATCTTGAAAAATACTCTATTGCGCGGGGAAGCTTCCACCTTCGTGATGGAACTGCCTCCCTATCACTTACCTACGGTTAAGGCGGTGCTGTTCCGCACGTGGGATCGGCTGAAAGCGTTTATAATGAAAGCCGGGAAAGTCATCGTCCTGATGGTGGTGGTGCTGGGGTTATTAAATTCCGTGAGCGTCGATGGCTCTTTTGGGCACCAAGATAGCGATCGCTCCATCCTCAGCGCCACCAGTCGCAGCGTGACCCCGGTGCTGGCCCCGATGGGCATCGAACAAGACAACTGGCCCGCCACCGTGGGCATTTTTACGGGTGTCTTCGCCAAAGAAGCTCTGGTAGGAACATTGGATTCCCTATACAGCGAAATGGCTCGCGAGCGCATGGATGCAGCCACAGAGGATGGATCGGGCGAGGCATTCGACTTCTGGGGCAATGTAGGCGCTGCATTTGCCACGATTCCGGCTAACTTAGCCGAAGTGCCCGGTGCCTTGCTCGACCCCCTGGGTCTGAATGTGGGGGAAGTGCAAGAAATCGATATTGCCGCAGCGGAACAAAATGTCTCTCTAGGTACCTTTGGCGAAATGAACCGCCGCTTTGGGTCTCAGGCGAGTGCCTTTGCTTATCTGCTGTTCGTGCTGCTATACGCTCCCTGTGTCTCGGCGATCGCGGCAGTTTATCGCGAAACTACCGCTCGATGGACGGTATTTGTGGTGGCTTGGACCACCGGTTTGGCCTATTGGGTAGCCGTGATGTACTATCAAGTCGCAACCCTACCGGCACATCCCGTTTCTTCCCTCCTGTGGATCGGCGGACTTCTCCTCGTTTTAGGCGCGACTTTTATCGGCTTGAAAATGGCGCGACCCGTTCCACAGGCGAAACGTCAACAAGCAATAAGCAGTTCTTGAGTTTATCCCCCACCCCTTTCTCTTGGAGGTGGGGATAATTAATTCTCTAGGGATTCGTCCTTTGGGACTTGTCCAATTTTGATGGCAGGGACTTCAATAAATGATTTAAACTGATAATAGACATGTAAAAAAAAGGATCCGTCGTGATTTTAAGTGACATTCAAACTTATCTATCCCAACAAGGGAAAGCCTCTCTGGCCGAACTTTCGGTACACTTTCGCATTGATGCCGATGCGTTGCGCCCCATGTTGGCCAAACTGGTTCGCAAACATCGCCTGCGAAAAATCGAACAACCCCAAAAATGCTGCGGTTGTAGCGCCTGCACGGCGGAAAGTCTAATCGTCTATGAATGGGTGGGGGCGAAGCGGAAATCTTTTGCAACTGCATCGAAAAACGGGCAATAACATCCGCACCTCTATCCTGACAAAAAATTCCGGCGGAGGGCTTGCTTGGTTGATGCTAACATCGCCAATGATGGGTCTTCTTTGGGGGGAGATTGCAAAAGTTTCTCAATCGAATGGCAAATTGCTATCGCCTGCGGTGAAAAAAAATCGCCCGAGCTAACCGTTTCGAGTTGAGGCATTTTTGGATAGCAACCGAGTCAGGGGGTCATATTATTGGTAGGCTTTCTCAATCTAAGTTTTTCGAGGGGAACTATCAGTTCGCCTTCCGGTTCAAGCCCCCGGTCAAGTTCAGACTCGGGGAAGGGGAAGGAGAAATATTTCTGCTATTCTAGCATAGGTTTTTTTGATAACCAAATCTTAAAGTTTTGTTAAATAAATCGGCGAAAGCGATCGCATCACCCTAATATGGTTGTACTCTGAAAAAAGGATATGAATCCGTGGGAAATTTTCTGGCGGCACGCCGGTCCCGACGCGCATTCAGGAAAAACAACTCTACGGGAGGAGAGGAAGACGAATGACGAGTACAACCGCAACCCCAACTATCGGGAGCATTCAACTGGTGCAAGCTATCTCTGGATGCGTGCAGCTTCGCGCGTCCGATGCCAATGCGGAGGTATGGCTGAATACCCTCGGGCAACAGTTGCGATCGCGACGGGGGGTGTTGGCGGTTTATACCGATGCCACCACAGGTTATTTGATTATCGTCTTCGATCCCAGCGCGCTGCCCTTGGCGGAGATGTTGAACATTCTGCAGCAGTGGGGGGTGTCGGGGATTAACGTACCGCAGACGCCGGCCCTGCAAGTGGGACAATTCCTGCAGCAACACCACGAAGTAGAAGCGATCGCGCCGATGATTGTGGGGATGGTGCTGACGCAAACCCTGCGCCTGCGCGGGGGATGGGCGCTGCTGGCCAATTTAGTGGGGGCGAGCGTGACCCGTCAAGCCCTGGAACAATTAGAGAAAAGCTCAGAAGCAGCGATATCCACCGGACCAAACGAAGCGATCGCCGCACTTCCGGAAGCCCCCGCCGAAGAAGCAGAAGCAGAACGCCCGGTGGCGATCGTCCACGCCATTCCGGGACGAGTGCGGTTTCGCATCCCGGCCCTGAGTGACGAGTTTGAATGTGCCGAACGCCTGCAAACCGTGTTCGCCGCCGATCGCCGCATCACCAGTGCCCGGATCAACCGACTCGCCGCCTCGGCGATCGTGGTTTACGAATCCGATGGCGTATCCGATAGCGAAATTATCCTAGAATTTGTAGACTTAATCAAGGCCGCGATCGGGGAAACTTCACCTTCCGAAACCGAGAGCCAAACCACGGCCCGGGAAACGATGCCGGGGGAGGGTGAAGGCGAAAAAAAGTATCACCCCCCGGCACAGAATAACGGGAATTTGGCGAGAGAAAATCCCGCACAAAACCGCGAACCTCCCGGGGTGAGCATGGCTTTAGTAAACGAAAGCGAGGGGAAAACGGCAAAGGAGGTAATGCTGCTAGAGGGACAAGCAGAGGAAGCTTGGAGTTATTTTAATCCTTGTTTTGCCCGAGCATTTTTCAACTCGGTGATGACCCGCATCATGGGAAGCAACACCGCAGAAGCGACCACAGGAGAAGGGTAATGAAAACCAAGAGCGAAAATCGGGAAATCGAGCCGATCGCTCCTTACCAGGTGACTGATGCGTGGATTGCCTGTTGCGTGGTGCATGCGATTCCCGGACGAGTGAGATTTCGGGTGCCTCGGTTAGCGGGGGATACCGCCTATGGCGATCGCTTGGTGCAGGGGATATCCGCCGCCGCCGAAGTGACCCAAGTGCGGGTGAACGTCACCGCCGCCAGCGTGGTAATTTGCTATAAAACCCACAGCCTGAGCGACGAGGAAGTGCGATCGCGCTGTGTGGGGTGGATTCAAACCGCAGTCACGGCGGAGAAAGTGCAGGGAAACCCTCCCGCCGCCGCACCGGTGGAGAAAGCCGAGTCAGAAACAGCCGACTGGTCCGACTTGAAAGCGCCAGCGATCGCCACAGTGCTGGCGGTACTGAGCGGACCGTTGCGGCTACCGATACCCCGGACGATTGTAGCGGCAAGTGTGGCAACAGCAGCTTGGCCGGTGGCCAAACGGGCGATCGCCAGTTTGCTGGGAGAGCGACGGATTAATATCGATTGTTTGGATATGATGGCGATCGCCCTGTCCTCCCTGCGCGGGAACTTAGTGACGCCGGCATTGGTGATGACCCTGCACGAACTCGGGGATACCATCCGCGATCGCACCGCCCGCGCTTCCGCCGCCAAAACCGCCGATTTGCTCGATACCCTGGGACATTATGCCTGGGTAGAACGCGAGGGCGAGAAACGGCAAATCCCCGCCACCGAGGTGCAAGTGGGCGAAACCGCGATCGTCTATCCCGGAGAACAAATTCCCGTAGACGGGCAAGTGCTGCGCGGACAAGCCACCATCGACACCCAGAAACTCACCGGGGAATCCATGCCGATCGTCGCCGATATCGGCACCACCGTGTATGCCTCCACCCTGGTTAGATCCGGCGAGATTTACGTGAAAGCCGAACGAGTGGGAGCCGCAACCCGCGCCGCCGCCAGCTTAGAACTGGTGCGACAAGCCCCGGTACACGATACGCGCATGGAAAACTATGCCGCCAACATCGCCGATCGCGCCATCCTCCCCGCCTCCCTTTGGGCCGCCGTGGTGTGGGCCTTTACCCGGGATCCGGGACGGGCAGCCGCGATTCTTACCTTAGACTTCGTGACCGGATTGCGCGTTTCCCTGCCCACCACCTTGATGGCTGCCTTGACCCATGCCACCCGACATGGGATACTCATCCGCAGCGGGCGGGCATTGGAACAATTGGCAGAAGTGGACACCATTGTGTTCGACAAAACCGGGACGCTCACTTGCGGCGATATATCAGTTGTGAAAATCGAGCCAGTGGCCGGTCGCCTGAGCGAAGACCGACTGCTGGAACTGACCGCAGCAGCCGAACAACGGATTACCCATCCCGTGGCCGAAGCCGTCATGGACTGCGCCCGCGATCGCAACCTGCAGATTCCTCCGCGCGGCGAGTGGCATTACGAAGTCGGCTTGGGCATTCGAGCCGAAATTGACGGGCATAATGTGCTGGTGGGTAGCGATCGCTTCTTGCTGCAAGAAGGAATCGATTTGGATTGCCTGTACGAACAAATGCCCTGCCTCGGACCGGAAGGGTGCGAGAAAGGGAGTTGTTTGATTACGGCAGATTGTTCCTTGATTTATGTGGCTTGCGATCGCGAGTTTCAAGGGGTGATTCAATATGCCGACCCCCTGCGATCGGACAGTGGCCCGGTGATTCGGCAACTGCAGGGCGAGTATGGGTTAGAGCTGCACTTGCTCACCGGGGACGATCGCAAACGGGCGATCGCCGTGGGGCAAGAGTTGGCCCTGCCCGAGGGGAACATCCACGCCGAAGCCTTCCCAGAAGAGAAAGCAACCATCGTGCGCCAGTTGCACGAATCCGGCAAAACCGTGGCATTTGCCGGGGATGGATTGAATGATTCCGTCGCCCTGGCATATGCCGATGTTTCGATTTCCTTTGGGAATGGATCCGACGTGGCGCGCGAAACCGCCGATGTGGTGCTGATGAATAACGACTTGTATAGTTTGCTCGAAGCGATCGCGATCGCCAAGGAAACCCAGCACGTCATCCAGCAAAATATCGGCTTGTCCGTTGCGCCGAATATCGCCGCCTTGGCATTTGCCTCCACCGTGGGCTTGCATCCCCTCGCCGCCACCGCAATTCACAACGGTTCCGCGATCGCCGCCGGCTTAAATGGATTGCGTCCCCTGATGCACGTGGACCCGCCCACACCCGCCGCTTAACCCGCTAAACTTTTATGCAGTGTTATCGTTAAAGAGGATACTATTATGGCTAGCAATTTGACCGCCAACCACATGCGCGAACATCTCGGGGAGTTGATGGAAGGAGGACAGCGAAACCGCAACCTCGCCTTAGCTGTAGGCGCATTAGCGATCGCCCCGATAGTGGTTCCCGCGATCGCCAAAGCCGCCAAACCGATCGCCAAAGCGACGATTAAAAACGGCATTTGTCTCTATGAAAAAGGCAAAGTCGCCGCCGCTGAAGCCGGCGAAGTTTGGCAAGATATGGTCGCCGAAGCCAAAGCCGAAGCCGTCGCCTCCCAAACCCAACCCCAGAGCCAATCTCCCGCCTCCAATCGGGTGGTAATCGAATAGGCTTAAAAAGCCCCTGGGTCAGGGTGGGGCGTTAGTCCGCACAAAGCCCGCCTACGCGGGCTAATTTTTTTGGATTGGCAATTGTCCCCCCGGCATATCATCTGGGAAGCGTATATAGCGGATTTCAAATTAATGTGGTAGGCAACTCTCTTCTGTCCCAACCGCCAATGCACCGAATCGGTGAGAAATTCTTTACCGCACCACTATGAGAACCCCTATAAACAGCGCTTGATTGAAATCGCGCCTTGGCTTTTCTTGCGGGAGCATGACAAGGATTCATTGGGTTGGCGATCGCATTGTATAGTTCCAGGCGTAAGCCCAAGTTGTATCGCAATAGGTCACTGTCCGTGAAGAACAGGCCACATTCATTACACTTGCCCTTTTGCTTCTTCAACAGTTTGGCTAACTTGGCTGGAATTCCAACCTTGTTGATTCCTCTCTTACTCCAGTAAGCCCAATCTCCATCAAATGGAGACTTATCATCTTTGACTTTGATGTGTCGCTTGATAGGCGTTTCATCATGTTTGAATAGTCTCAACCCTTCTTGCGCTTGAAACGTCCAGTTTCCATTGGCTCCATGATGGTAATACTTTCTGAGCTTATCAATGGACGCTTTCCC
>NZ_JAYFEQ010000608.1:0-335 GCF_055795085.1 Phormidium sp. CCY1219
TACCCACGATGTACGACCGCGCACTCCAAGGGTTAGTCAAGGCGGCAATCGAGCCACAATGGGAAGCCAGGTTTGAATCCAACTCCTATGGGTTCAGACCAGGACGGTCATGTCACGATGCAATCGGAGCAATATTCCTGGCCATACGGTACAAACCAAAATGGGTACTGGATGCAGACATTGCAAAATGCTTCGACCAAATTGACCATGAAAAACTTCTCAATAAACTTGATGCCTTCCCGGCAATCCGACGACAAATCAAGGCATGGCTAAAGGCAGGGGTAATTGACACCGGACAGCTATTCACAACGGAAGAGGGTACACCGCAAGGAGGG
>NZ_JAYFEQ010000609.1:0-2634 GCF_055795085.1 Phormidium sp. CCY1219
CCTTTAGGGACTGTGTTCCTTGCCCCGCTTACGTTTCGGGCTTTTGACCTTCCACTTTTGCGGGAACGAATCGCACCCTTGTTGCTTATTTATAACCGGGTATCCGATGAATTACCCACCCTACTCGTAGTCGTAGTAGTCGTAGGGTGGGCTTTCCGCCCCGCAAAGTCTTAGGCAAAAGCACACTCCAGTTGTAGCCTGGGCGGAAAGCCCACCAAAGCTGAGTAATAATACTGGGTTTATCGAAAAGATTAACTCCGCTGTTCTTTGCCCTACCCACCCGATGCCTTACGCCTCGGTTTTCTGGCAAATCTCCACAGAAAAAATCTCGATTTTAATTGGGTGAAAGCCCTCAACCCCGTCTCCTTATTGTTTTTTGATACCTACCATAAATAATCATTTATTAACCCCTCAGCCAAGCCAAGCTGAGGGGGCATTTTTTTGTAAAGCAGTTGCATTCCTTGCCCCGCCGGGGTTCTTGGAGTTGAGAAAACGGCGATCCCTGGGAATTTCCTCAACCCTTATCCCTTTCCGTTCGATCCCAAATCGGCGTCTAAGCAATTCTTACTATAAGAAATATTTAATAAAATTATGACAAGTGTTTTCAAAATTTTCATTTCATTTTATTATGAACCCCATAACCCACTCTGGTGGGACTTAATTATGGAATTCATGGAATTCTTATGGGAGTCTTAAATCGAATTCATTTCAATAACTTGCGCGGCGATATATTCGGCGGCGTCACCGCCGCGATTATCTCCCTGCCAATGGCTTTAGCATTCGGGGTTTCCTCTGGTGCGGGAGCGCAAGCGGGTCTTTACGGTGCGGTTTGCGTGGGCTTTTTTGCCTCGCTGTTTGGTGGCACGCCAACTCTGATTTCCGAACCGACCGGCCCGATGACCGTGGTGATGGCAGCCGTGGTCACCAACTTGATGGTCAACAATCCCGAAAATGGCATGGCAATGGCCTTTACCGTGGTCATGCTGGGCGGGGTCTTTCAAATAATGTTTGGGGCGTTGCGTCTGGGAAAATACATCACCCTGATGCCCTATACCGTGATTTCGGGCTTCATGTCTGGAATTGGCCTGATTATGATTATTCTTCAAATCGGCCCGTTTCTCGGACATGAAAACCCGGGGGGCGGGGTACTCGCAACCTTGAGCAAGGTGCCGGAGTTTTTGAGCACCCTCAATCTCCCCGAAACCATTTTGGGGGCGCTGACCTTGGCCATTATTTTCTTGATGCCAGGTAAATTAAAACGAATTGTGCCGCCTCAATTAGTTGCCTTAGTTGCAGGCACGGTCATTTCCCTGATGTTCTTCTCCGATATGGATATCCGCCGGATTGGCGTCATCCAAGCCGGTCTGCCTACGTTGCAAATGCCGGCATTTACCTTCCCGCAATTGCAAACGATGGTGGTGGATGCAGTCGTCCTCGCGATGCTGGGCTGCATTGACTCCCTCCTGACTTCCGTGATTGCCGATAGCTTGACCCGCACGGAGCATGATTCAAATAAAGAACTCATCGGTCAAGGGATTGGTAATTTAATGTCGGGTTTGTGTGGCGGTCTTCCCGGCGCGGGTGCCACGATGGGCACGGTGGTGAATATCCAAACTGGGGGTCGCACGGCACTTTCCGGTCTGACTCGCTCTTCGATTTTGCTGGTGGTCGTCTTGTGGGCGGCTCAACTCACCGAACCGATTCCGATGGCGGTATTGGCCGGGATCGCGCTGAAAGTGGGTATCGATATTATTGACTGGAGCTTTTTGAAACGCGCTCATAATGTGTCCTGGAAGGGCGCGGCGATTATGTACGGGGTGATCGCACTCACCGTATTCGTGGACTTGATTGCCGCAGTGGGGATTGGTGTGTTCGTTGCCAATCTGCTGACGATTCAAAACTTGAGCGATTTGCGCGCCAAGGATGTGAAGGCAATTACTGATGCTGATGATGAAATTGTCTTAACCGAGGAAGAAAAATACTATCTGCAACAAGCGGATGGTCGCGTGTTGCTGTTCCACTTGAGCGGTCCGATGATTTTTGGGGTTTCCAAGGCAATCTCGCGCGAACATATGGCGATCGAGCAATATCAAGTTCTGGTGTTGGATCTCAGCGATGTTCCCCTGTTGGGCGTGACTTCTTCTCTGGCGATCGAAAATGCTCTGCGCGAAGCGGTTGAAAAAGGTCGTCAGGTGATTATTGTGGGAGCTACGGGTAAAATTAAGCGCCGTCTGCAACGGTTGGGTATTTTAGAAATGCTCCCGCCGCATCACTTGATGATGGACCGTTTGGAGGCGCTCAAGCAAGGGTTGAGTTTGGTGCAGCAGTATTCTGTGGATGTGGATGACACCAGGGGTGATGCTCGCTTGAGTGTAAATGAGCCGAGTTCGAGCAATGCGCCCTTTCCGAGCAATGATGCCGGTGTGCCGGGTTAAACTGTACCCTTTTTCCCGAAGGAGTCGGAGTTGCGATCGCAAAACTTAGTCTGCGCGCAAGTTCCCGGAAAAATACCTGAAATACAATGGTTCTCTAATTGGGGCTTCCTGCAAAGGAAGCCACTTTTAGCTTCTCGGCGGGAAGCCCCGCGCTCTACCCGTGCTTGGTGAGCGTCGGGATGAGAGCCAGGGGAAATGG
>NZ_JAYFEQ010000610.1:0-260 GCF_055795085.1 Phormidium sp. CCY1219
TTTTTGTATTCATCCTTTCCACCTAGGGTTTCTGGGACGATGTGGTCTATTTCCATAATGTCTTCTTCCTTAAAATAGTGTCCGCAGTGGGTACACTTCCCTTTCTGTTTCTTCAAGAGCTTCGATACTCTCGTTGGAACACCGGGTTGTTTTCCCATTCTTGTACTCCAGTATTTGAGATTACCGTCATATGGGCTGGCCTCGCCTTTGACTTTAACGTGTCTGACAATTGGAGTCTCGGAGTGGTATCGCAATTTGAT
>NZ_JAYFEQ010000611.1:0-2797 GCF_055795085.1 Phormidium sp. CCY1219
CTGGTCTTCTGGTCAGGTGAGCTTGGGAAAATAAAGTCTTACCAAGCCCCTCCCTTTAGGGATGGGGTTCCTGACCTTCCCAGTCAAACCGCTCAAAAGTATTCTAACATTGCACTACATCCATCCAACCATCGCGTGAAAGCCGCGTTAAAATTCGACCTATGAAACGCTTTTGGAAAATCGCCCTTTCCCTCACCGCCGCATCTGTGTGTGGCGCAATTCCCTTCACCCACCCCCTGCTAGCTTCTCACAATTGGCGACAAAATCCAGAGGGGATCGCCGTCGGGACGGAAACACCCCGGCTCGTTTATAACTTAAGTGAAGCCAAAAACAGCGAAAATTCCCCCAGCTCATCCAGGGCGATCGGGCAAAATGTCCCCTCAGCCCCCGATTCCTTGGGAGAAGAAATGCTGAAAAAAATCGTGCAGTGTGTGGCTGTCACCCTTGAAACCCCCCCACAACAGGCATCACAAGAGGCACTGCAAGCCGCTTCCGTGCAATGTCTCTTCCAAGTGGTTTTGCTCGCCCCCGATGGCAGCATTCGACCCGATGCTAACGAGCGGATGCTCGCATTAGTGAAGCTCACTGGTGTGAGCTTGCCCCAACCGGTTCGCGAAGGGCAAGCCACGGTGCAACTGCAACCCGTCGAAAACCAACTCTTATTGAGCGTTCCGGTGACCATCGCCGGACAGTCGGAATCCTTCCTGTTCGATACCGGCGCTTCTAACTCGATGATCGATCGCGAAATCGTCCAAGAGTTAGGACTAGAGGGAACCGCGATCCCCAATGAGTTGCTCGCTTACATGGTAGTGGGGGAAGACTGTTCTGAGGTGAATGCTACCCTGCATACCTTACCCACAATCGCGATCGAATCCGCCACGGTGGAAGGCATCACCGGCATGGGATTGCCCAAAACTGCCATTCCCGGCGATATGTCTGGGGTAATCGGCCTAGATTTTATCAGCGGGTTCGATGCGATCGTCAATCCGCAAACCTTACAACTCCAACTGCTACCCCCCTCCAAACCCCCCCGCGATGCCATTCCCCTGCAAGGCAGACTCGGAGTAATGACGACCCACGTTCGCATCAACGATCGCGGTCCGTTTACATTTTTGCTCGATACCGGCGCTGAGTTAATGGTCATCACCCAAAATTTAGCCACGCAACTCGGACTCGATGGCGAAAACCGGGCAGAAGCAGTGGAAGTGCGCGGATTTTGCGGCACCGAATTGGCCACCAAAACGCGCTTAGATCGCGTCAGCTTGCAGCAGCATCAACAGCAAAATTTGGAGGCGGTGATTTTGTCACCGGGGGTATTAGAGATGCTGGGGGTCGATGGAATTGTGGGTCAGAATTTCTTGCGTCAATATCGCCAACATTGGCGCTTTGGCGATCGCAACCAACTTGGCTTTCCCGACTCCGGCAGTTTGCAGCTATCTCCCGGGTAAAATTGTCGGTGGAAGGGCGATCGCTCAGTTGAAATCCTGTCAAATATTGTTTGCCTCTTCCTCCTTCTCCTCCATCTTTGGCGTTGCTTTGCAAAACCCTGGTGAATGCTGTTTGTCACAGAAAAACTCTCTCGGCGAACGAACCAGTCGGGGGCGCAAATTTCAGGTAGGCTTGCAAAGCGCTGAACCTTTAGCGACGCGATCGCCCCCCTCGAGGCAACCCTCGGCGCTTCGCAATTGTGTCCGGGGCTTGGCCGACCACCCATCAGACCAAACCGTTTCCAGGGCAGGATTAGAGGCGATCGACTCTGCGCCTTTTTTTCGGCTGCGATCGAAGTCACAAAAGCAGAACATCGAGATCACGTGACTTGAGGATTAATATCACAGATGAATAGCAATTTTCATCACATCCTGTTAGAACAACATCGCTAATATAAGGAATATCGTCCTTCTATGCCTATTCATCATTTTCAAAAGCAGATGGAACTTACCGCATCCATGCCCCAAGTCCCCCTTGAAGAACTTTACGGTCAAGTGATGTTCTCTAATGTCGTGACAATGGCCGACCGACAGCAAATTCGAGCGGCTTTGTTAAAAGAGTGTCTCAGCGAAGACGAGCAAGCGATTATCGATCGCCTGCTGTACAACGTCCGCCGAGGATGGCTCCAGCTCATCGAGGATTAACTTACACCATAGAACCCCAAGCTGATTCCAAACTAAATTTAAAACCCGGTTATTTTTTTAAATGATTCAAATCGTTGGTTGTAGGCGCTGTTTTCACCCCTGAAAACCGCAGATGTTGACCGTCTGCACGCGGAATGGGGGTTGAGGGACAACGGCAGTTTTTTCACGGCCAAACGCGGAAATTCCTACATCTCATTTTTTAAGACTCACTTAAATTCAATCACTTAAGTAATACTCACTTAAATAAATTTTTGGCAGTCCCACGCGATGTGGGTCGTGGCGAGGCAGGTGAAGCGATCGCCGCCCCAGGGACACCCCCTTTAACCAGGAGATGGGGGCGGATCCCGAGGGGATTAAAGCAAATGGTTCACCAGGGTGGGATCGCTAAAATAATGGCGAATTTTTTCAGCGGCTTTTCCACTAAAGCGAAACTCTTTTAACTCTAAATTGCCCGTATCGCCTTTAAAGGTACCTTCCACAGCTCCCATGACCACGACCACATAGCTGTCCTCATTGCCTACGTCTGCATTCAATTCCACCGCAGCAATGTAGTTCGTATTCAGAATAATATCTCCAATTTTGAGAAAATTCATCGAAAATTAGGGGTTGGTAAGGGGGGCGAATGGAAACCCCTGTCATTTATGTATGGGGAGGAATTCGCCCCC
>NZ_JAYFEQ010000612.1:0-971 GCF_055795085.1 Phormidium sp. CCY1219
GACCGAATTGACCATGAAAAACTTCTCAATAAACTTGATGCCTTCCCGGCAATCCGACGACAAGTCAAGGCATGGCTTAAAGCTGGCGTAATCGATACCGGACAGCTATTCGCAACGGAAGAAGGCACACCGCAAGGAGGGGTAATCAGCCCTCTACTGGCGAATATTGCCCTTCACGGCATGGAAGAAAGCATCAAATCCCTAGCTGCTAAGCTACCAGGAAAAAGAAGCCGTACAAATAAACGTAATGCAATCTCGCTAGTTCGTTATGCTGACGACTTCGTTATCCTGCATGAAAACAAGGATGTAATTCTAAAATGTCATGACCACATCCAGGAATGGTTGAAAGGAATAGGATTGGAACTGAAGGATACCAAAACTCACATCACCCACACATTAGAGGGTGACAGCCCTGGGTTTGACTTCCTGGGGTTTAACATCCGGCAATATCAAATCGGAAAATATAAGACCGGAAAGGATACGCATGGCAATCCGTTAGGTTTCAAAACTATCATCAAACCCAGCAAACAAGCTATTAAAACCCACTACAAAAAACTGAAAGGGATAGTAGACTCCCATATTGCAATACCGCAAGAGGGGTTAATAAAATACCTCAACCCGGTCATCAGAGGGTGGAGCAACTACTACTCAACAGTAGTGTCTAAGGAAGTTTTCTCTCAAATGGATAGCTCGTTATATTGGAAGCTAACCAGAAGGGGATACCGAAGACACCCCAACAAAAGTAAAAAATGGGTAGCCAAGAAATACTGGCAAACAATAGGGAATCGGCATTGGGTATTTGCAACACGAACGGAATCAAACCCAATCAAATTGCGACACCACGCTGAGACTCAAATTGTCAGACACGTCAAAGTCAAAAGCGAAGCCAGCCCGTATGACGGCAATCTCAAATACTGGAGTACAAGAATGGGGAAACAACCCGGTGTTCCAACGAGAGTATCAAAGCTCTT
>NZ_JAYFEQ010000613.1:0-11344 GCF_055795085.1 Phormidium sp. CCY1219
GGGGGGAGAACTCCTCCCTACGCATAAATGACGAGGGTTTCCGTTCTCCCCCTTACCAACCCTAATTTCTGATGACAGTAACTAGGTAAAAAAACGTGGCAAAGGCGTCATCAAATAAGCAGCAACTGGTTAATTTAATCCGAAATTTAAACTCAATTGGAGCGGATATGAAAGTTTTAAAGCAGCTTTCTCGGCAGAAATACCGGGGAAGCAGCGGTTGGCTGTTGGCGCTGACCGTGGCGATCGCTTTGCTGATCTGGAATTGGAAACTGCTGATTGCCACCAGTGCGGGCGTGGTGGTGATGCTGTTAGTATATTTAATGCAGGACTGGGACTGGCAGGCAGTGGGGTCCCAACTGCGGCGATGGTTGCACGGAGCCAATCGTCACATGGCGATCGCGGTCTGCACTGGCGGATTAACCACCTTTAGCACCTATATGGCGGTTTCCATTTGGCTGGCGGCAGAAAATCCTTGGCTGGCAACCGGTGCGATTCTCCAAGGTGTAGCCACAATGGCTACCTTAATCCTGGTGGTGTGGCAACTGATGAATTCCAAAACCCACCAAAATGAAGCCACGTTAAACGATTTATCCTTTCATCTCGGCGATGCCGACCCCCTGAAACGTCTGATTGCGGTGCGCCAGATGACCCGCTTGATGAAAGGAAGCGATCGCTCCACCCGTCGAGAAATTGCCGAGTATTTTCGCGTCATGCTCGCGCGCGAAACCGATGGGGCGGTGCGCGATGCTCTCCTCGATGGCATGCAAGGAGTCCAACCCCCTCAATCCTTAGGCGTCGGCGCGCAACCCCTGTCCATTCCCTCCCTGAAAAAGCGATCGACCCGTGAGATTCGCCGCCGGATGTATGAATGCGAAGAGTAGAGAAATGGCCTGGGCTTCCCTCTCCCTTCGCACTTTTAAATTGCATAAAATTTCAACAGAATGAATAGACCCGATGCGGCTCGATTCTTTTAATCGCATCTCTGCGGAGTCTCAGTAAGTGCGTTCCCCCCAGGGGGAACGAGTTAAATAATCAAAAGGTGAGGTAAGCAAATTAGATGTTTTAGGCCGGGGTGCTGTCGGAGAGGGGAACCTCGGGCAAAGATTGTAGGGGAGCTTGTTGGGAAAGGGAATCCACCTGTTCCTCTAGACGATCGCAGGCAAAGCGCACCAGACGCAAACCCTCTTCGCGCGAGAGGCGATCGCTGACGGGGGGAAATTCGGCTAAGATTTCCGCTTCCGTGGTTCGATCCTGTCCCAAATCAAACAGCAACAGGGCTTCGAGTTCATTAGCTTGCGGGTCGCGAGAGTCCGCCGCAAATTCGAGAATCGAATCCAAATAGGCTTTTACCATAGCACTGTTGACCCCTTCGGTCACCGCCGCATAAAGCAATTCTCCATTCATGTATTCGAACGGCGGCACCGAGAGGCGATCGCCGTTCAATTCAAACTTGCACACTCCCGGTTTCGGTTGCACGGCGATCCGATCGCGCTGCACTCGGGACGCCACATGATAAATCAGGGCGATCGTCGCCAAAATCGCTTGCGGATAATTACTATCGATAGCGCGCATTTCCACTGTGCCCAAATTATTCAACCGCACGGGATTCCAGCCGGCTTTGAGCAAACTCCCGCCCGACTTGCCAAACAGGTCGCGATCGATCCGCGCTTCATCCATTGCCCGCATCCAGGCATAATACCGCTGGAAGTGCAACTCCACCAACCGTTCCACCGAATCGGCATAAGGCATCAAGCCGCCCACGGAGGGCAAATGAGTATAAACTCCTTCCCAGCCAAACTTGTCGCTGCCGCGATAGCGAACGATGTGATAGGCTAAGCCGAAGGCTTTGCCTTCATAATAGGGACAAGACCGACTCAGGGCGATCGCTGCCGAATCGAGGGCGGTGGCCAAATTATAAATATTCACCAATTCTGCGCGCGCCGCTGCTGTGGACTCATAGGACACCCCAACGCGCGGATCGATGGTATTGGGTGCCACTTCTAAATGCAGGTGGGTTCCCGTACATTTTCCCGCATTCAAAAACCGTTCGTAGCCCACGGTGCGAACCTGTAGGTGGTAATTGAGCTTATCCCGAATCGCCGGTATCAGGTGCAACGGATAACTGGCGAGGGGATAGAGTCGCAGACCCATTGTTTTGCCCACGGCGATCGCCAGTTTTAGATGTTTCAGATAGGATCTGGCGAGTTCGGTGGGGGTATGAGCTGGGGGGGTATTCACCTCAATCATCCCCTTCACCCACTCACCGACAAAATAGCGGGGATGCACGCCTTCTTTTTCTCCCCGTTGATGACAAGCTTGCAAAAATTCATCGGCGCGATTTGAGGGAACTCCCGTTTCATCGACGAGGAAGAATTCTTGCTCCATGCCGATGCGGCGTTGACCTCTCTCCATAATCTTTTTAACCTCTATTCTTGGGCGTTTCTGAACCGATTTGGGAACCGAAAACCATCAATTGTTGCCGATTTAGGCGACAATCGGGGAACCAATTGGTAATACTTGAAGGGTTTCACCGGTGGCGATAAATTGTTGTCCCACTGGCACCACGGCTAACCCGGTGGTTTGGGATAGGTTGATTAAATTGCCCGAACTGTGACTCCCGCCGGCGAGGGTAAATTCGTAACCGCTAGACCCCTGCTGTAGCTGACCCCACAAATAGGTTTCTCGCTGTCCCCCCGCGCGCAAATCTTGTCGCGATCGCGCCTCCAGGAATATCGGTTCCCACCCGGATGCCTTGCCGGCTAGCTTTTTCATTGCCGGTTGCACGAACCGCCAAAAGGTGACTAAGGCAGACACCGGGTTTCCGGGTAAGCCAAAGTAAACCACCGACAAGGGGTCGCGGTGAAAGCGAGCAACGGTCAGCGGTTTTCCCGGTTTGATGGCCACTTGTTTTATGTGAATTTTACCGCCTAATTTTTCTAAAATTTCTTCCACATAATCGTAATCCCCCACAGAAACGCCACCGGTGGAGAGGACCAAATCCGCTTTAGTCATAGCTGAGGCGATCGCGTTTTCCAGGGCGTCGGGGCGATCGGGAATAATCCCCATTGCGATCGGCACCCCGCCTAAGGCTTCCACGGCGGCGGCGAGGGCATATTGATTCGAGTCTACCAATTGTCCGGGTTGCAAGGGTTGACCTGGTGGCACTAACTCGTTTCCTGTGGATAAAATCGCCACCCTCGGACGTCGATATGCCGAGATTTGGGTACACTGCGCGGTAGCTAAAACGGCGATATCCGGCGGCCCTAGAAGACTTCCGGCGGGTAAGAGTTCGGTTTGCGCTTGATAAAATGCGCCTTTGCGACGCACGAATTCCCCGGGTTCGGATGGGGGGGCTAAAATCTCTACGCGATCGCCTCGGCGGCGGGTGTTCTCCTGCATGATGACCGTATCTGCACCCCGGGGCATCATCCCCCCGGTGAATATTCGCGCCGCTTGGCCCCCTTGAATCTCTACCTGGGGCGGTTTCCCGGCGGGAATCTCTTCTACGACTTTCAGTTCTACGGTGGGCGAGGCGCTACTGTGTGCTACATCTTCATAGCGCAGGGCATAGCCATCCATTGCTGAGTTATCCCAATGGGGAAAGTCTAAATCCCCCGCCATCGGTGCGGCTAAAATGCGCCCCGAGGCAGAGAACAGATCGAGACTTTCCCTATCCCGTTGGGCATCCAGGGGTTGAACTAAATCTAAAACAATCGCTTCGGCTTGTTTGACTGGCAACATAGTGATTTACTTCCCATTCACACCTATGCAGCCAGTTTACCGCTTTTATAGTAGAAAGTTGTCCCCGACAATTCGCGAGACCCAAACTAGAAACTTAACTCATTGTTGGGTGGGTTTCTGTCTTTCCCACTGTGGTTTTTTTATTCGGTTTCATTGGGTATTTCTCCAATTCTTAACTGCTTTTTAGTTTTTTTCAAGTCTTTCCACAGGCTTTTAATTTCTTGGTAGGCTTCTTCCGGTGAAATTTTTCCCCCGGTTTCTAACCCACAAATGAAATTGACTTTTTGGGTGAATTCTTGCAAATTTGCATCAAAGGCTAAATTTTCTGGCGTGAACTTGCCATAATAGCGACTCCGAGGATATAGAAAATCAGATTTTTCTGACATGGTTTCCTCCAGCTTAAGAAGCTTGTTAACGATGACCTGGGCCACTGGGGGGGCGCAACCGGCGTCCCTTCCCATTTTGCCCCTCGGGGTTTTTTTTAGAGTAAGACAAAAGTCTCTGATATTGTGTAAGGGGCTTTATTTTTAATTTAACCTATCCTTAATCTATAGCCAAACTTACCTTAACCCTGAAGGGACTGGAAGTCAGTGGGGGCGGGGGGATGGCCCGATTGTGGGGAAGTTTCGAGGGCTGGTTTTGCCACGATCGCGAATGGTTCTGGCAGATGTAAGCTAAAGAGGGTGTTCCAGGAACGAGCTATGCAACAAAATCCAGATTTAGGGCAAAAAGATTTAGCAGTGGATGACTCTGGCGAGAAATCCGAGTCCTCCCTGAACTCGGCGCAGTACAAAAGCAAGATGCAACGCCGCAAGGAAGTGCAAGCGCAGCGTTTAGCTTCAGCAAACCGCGAAAAAGGACTGGTGATTATCCACACCGGCAATGGGAAGGGAAAAACCACTGCGGCGTTGGGTATGGTGCTGCGATCGCTCGGTCATGGCTATCAGGTGGCGATCGTCCAATTTATTAAAGGCGCGTGGGAACCGGCGGAAAAAGAAATTTTCAGCCGGTTTAGCGATCGCTTGGAGTTCCACGCGATGGGAGAAGGCTTTACCTGGGAAACTCAAGACCGCGATCGCGATACTCAAATGGCCCTCGCGGCTTGGGAAAAAGCTTTGCAGTTTATCCGCAACCCAGACTACAAACTGGTGTTGCTCGATGAAATTAATGTAGCGATGAAACTGGGTTATCTGTCGGTGGATCGGGTGCTTGCCGGTTTAGAGGAAAAACCCGGCGATACCCACGTGATTCTCACTGGTAGAGGCGCACCCGCCGCCGCGATCGCGCGGGCGGATCTAGTCACGGAAATGACCCTGGTGAAGCATCCGTTTCGCGAGCAAGGGGTGAAGGCACAACCGGGAATCGAGTTTTAATGGCGGCGCAGGGGGAGGACATAGGGGCGATCGCTGTCCACCCCCTGCAACCTTTCCTACTCGGGCCAGATTTGGTCTTGATAGTTCTCCTTGCATACCCCCAAAATCCGCCGATCGTTGTCGCTGACGGTGGGGATTGGATGGAATCCTTCCAATCTGGGCATGTCGGGGGTGGGATTTTCCCCAGATGCGGCGATTGGATAGTCCTGGATGCGGATGGCGTAAAGATGGTGGGTGCGATCGTAGCTATTGACTACGGTGAGCGCTAATTTCTGTTCCTCCACATTGCCGTAAAAACAGTCAAATGAGGAAAGTGGCATGTAAAATGCTCCCAGAAGTCGGTCCGATCGCAGCTCGAATACCATATATGCCTGCCCGAGTTGTTCCGGTTCTCGAGATTGCCCGTACAGGTAAACTCCATCGGAAACTGGGGTGGACTCGGGTGGGACGGCGGTTTCTTCCGTCGCGTCGGATTCCGGGGCCTCCGGAATGGCGGTTTCTCCCTCAGTGGGTTCCTCCCTGGGGGGGATGGTGGTGGCGGGGTTGTTCCGCGCGGGCATGGACTGCGCTGCGTTTTCAAAGGCGATCGCGCCGATCGCCGTCTGGGCGATCGCCAATCCCATACCAACCCCTGCGCCGATCGCCCCTTTTAGGAGGCGAAATTTTCCCTGGGATTTTTGTTCGGATTGCGCCTGTGCAACTGTATGCTTGTTTGAATAGAGCGATTGATTAAGCACCCTCTTTTTCCCCCTAATCTGTAGAATTTAAAATGCCTTGGCTGTTATGTTTCCAAAACGGCGATTTATCTCTTTGTTTGGATCCAGAGCCGTCTTCGGTCATTACCGAAGTTCTTTACAATTGTTTACATTCCGACGGGGAATCCACCCCGGTTCCCGAGGGAGGGTGAATTTCCCCCGGTCTGCACTACCGGCGATCGCTTCGTTCTTCGTCGGTTATACAGGCAGTGGTCGCATGGCCAACCCCGCGTCGGATGGATGAAGAGCAAACGAATGACTTCTATTGTAACCGTTTCGTCGTCGCAATTCAAGTGGGTTTCTACCCGTTTGGCAAAATGCCATTTCCCGCTGAGTGAGTAACTTTCCCCTTGCTTAAGTAACGTCATAAAACTTAATAGTGAGGTAGGGGCGGCCCGTTTCCTCCACCCAAAAGCCGCGATTTTCGGAGGAAAAATTACCCTGGTTTTTGCCACAAAATGGCCTATTGAAGCGGGGGATTGAAATCGCAGGTTGAATCGAAATCCGTGCTATTTAAACCCATTAATTCCTGCGATTTATCCTCGGAATTGTCCCTCAGAATCCCAAATCATTTTTTGCCGATTCAGCCGCTCTCAATACCCTATCTTTGTGCATTCCTTCCCAATCCATAAAGCCAATTTCCTGATAGAATTTTTCGTCATAAGCGCGGGTGCGAACCACCACCGGCATGGGAATCGCGTGACCGAGGATAAGCGCCTGTTGTTTGGAATCGAGTTTGGCGAGGACGGATTTGAGATTTTGACCGCCAGAAACCCCGGTAAAAATAGCTTCGATGTCCTTTTCATCGTTGAGCAAAGCGGTGATGCGGGTTCCCACTTGGGACATGACTTCATTATCGATACCCGAGGGGCGCTGGTCTACAATTAATAAGGTGACGAAGTATTTTCGCATTTCCCGGGCGATGGTGCCGAAAATGGTTTGACGGACCGTGGCGGTATCGAGAAAGCGGTGGGCTTCTTCGATGGTAATCACTAATTGACGGGGGCGATCGCTGGGATTTTTCGTCTGCAAAAATATTTCCGACTGTTCCACATAAGCTCTATGAATTCGGCGGCTAATGACATTAGTGGCCAACATATAAGAAAGCATGTTTGACTGGGAACCAAATTCGATGACCACATGTTTGCCCGCATCCAGGGTATCGAGAATTTGCTTCACATAGTTTTTCGGACAAGTATTGCGGATGTATTTGAGTTCGTCCAGGCGACCGAGTTTGCGCTGCAGGGCCATCAAGGAAGATTTATTTCCCCGCTTTTCATCGCAAAAATTCTGGATATCTTCATTAGTCATGGCTAACAATTGGGTAATCCAACTGTTGCCAAATTCGTTGCGAAGGATAATTGCATTTTCGATACTAGCTTCTGAGAGATTTAATTCCCGCGCGACTAAGCCAATATCTTCTACATCAATTTGGTCGTAACCGATATACAATTCTTGCGCGTCGCGCACTCCGCGTCGCCGGGTGGAGTCTGGATCTAAAGTGTAAATATCCACTTGTCCGGGAAAAAGCTGGCGCAAGCCTTTTACGGTGCGGAATTGTTTTCCTTCGGTGGCGGCTTCCCAGCCATATTCCGAGTGCATGTCAAAGATTAAATTCACCGCTGCTTGTTTGCGGATAATACCAGAAAGGAGCAGACGGGTGAGGAAGGATTTGCCGGTTCCGGATTTACCGAATACGCCGTTACTGCGTTCTACAAAGCGATCGAGGTCGATACAAACCGGCACTTCCATGTCTAGGGGTTGACCGATCGCGAAATTCCGGCGATGCGGGTCATCTTCCCAACCAAAGACTAAGCGAAAATCCCGTTCTGTGGCGTCGTAAACCTGGGAAAAATGACTGGGAATGGTTTTAACCGGGGTTAACTCCATTGGGGCGCGGGTGTAGCCTTCATAGGAGGCTAAGGAGGTGTTCTTTTGGCGTCTGGAACTCTGGGTTTTCAGGATAGACTCGGGACTCCAGCCGGTTTGCTCGTTTTCTGGGGTGAGCATTAACATGGGAGAGAGCTCGATTTTGCCGTAGGTGCTGCTTCCGGCGAGCACTTCCTGCATGAAAAAGTCTTCTTGGTGGGGGGGATTGATGAGAATGCGATCGCTGGTTGTGCCGAGACAAACATCGGTGAGCAAGCAGAAAAAATGCGATCGCACCCCGCGCACCACGAGGAATTTTCCCACACGCATATCTTCAACTAAAACATCGGGATGCAGTTTGACTTCTAATCCGTCGCTGAGAGAACCTTGGATGACTGAGCCTAAAGGTTGATCCTGATTCATACGGCAATATTGAATGAAAAAAGTTCAAGGGAATTTTGCGGTTGACTCGTTGATAGAAAATTCTACTGGGTTTTGCGGCGCAACGATAGACCTCAGCGCAATAGAGTAGAAAAAATCTCGAGTTTGCTGTGGGTTTGGCAAAAAATATCGGGTGGGACAAAGGGGAATTGGCAGGAATGGAAGCAGCCGGCGGGCAAATTCTGTTTCGAGTGTACGTGGCTGGTTGTCAGTTGTCAATCAAGGGCAATGAGTGGATTGAGTGGCGGGGGGAAAGCATACCCACCCGGGGGAGGCATTCCCAGGCGGGAACCTGGGAAAGAATCATATCCAATTCGGCGGATATGGGTGGGAAAGCCTTATTCTATGTCAATAGAGGTGGGGCGTTGGTCGCCAGAGGGCATGGGGGTGGCGGGGACTAAGGGTTTGCGGAATTCGGCGTAGAGGCGATCGCGCCACTGGAAAAAGGGTTCGTAAAGCGGATTGTCCGCAATGCCGGGAACTCCTTTACCGCGAAGTTTTTCCGGAATATCCAGATACGGGCCATTGGGGAATTTCAGCACGATGGACAATCCCGCTACAGTAAAATCTGCCAAAGTGGGCGCGTCGCCGGTTAAATAGGGGCTATCCTCTAGGATGAGGCACAGGGCTTCTAGGTCTTGTTTGATAGAATCATCCGCCGAGGTGACGGCTTCTGGGGTTGCGCCGAGACCGAATCCGAGGGTTTTGAGCAAATCCGGGGGGACGGCTTCGACCAGGTTTTTCACCAAATCCGGGGTGTCTGGGGGTAACAGGGCGCTGCGGAAGCTTTGGTCTTTGCTGATTCCGCTAAATAAGACAGTGCGGCTTTTGGTTCCGATGGATTCATCGGCCCATTCTTCCATCATCAGGCACAGTCCCCGCTGTTTGCCTTCGGTGGGGATAATTGGGCGGTCCGGATACTGTTGGTCGAGATATTTGGCGATGTTGGTGGAGTCGGCGATGATGGTAGACCCATCTTTGAGTACCGGGACCTGTCGCTGTCCGGAGAGTTGATAGACTTCGAGTTGTCCGACGCCGGGGGTGACTTCGATTTTTCGGTACTCCAGCCCTTTGTAGTCCAGGATCAGCCGGACTTTTTCGCTGTATTGGGAAACTTCAAACTGATATAGCTCTAGCATGGAAATGCTCCTATGGCTGTTTTGGTGATTCCTCCCTGGTATAGCAAATTTTACAAAAGTTCATAAATTTTTCTTTACAATTTTTTCCCAGGGGGCGCGGAGGGGTGCGGTTCGCGGGTTATTTTATG
This sequence comes from Phormidium sp. CCY1219, assembly GCF_055795085.1. Lineage (NCBI taxonomy): Bacteria > Bacillati > Cyanobacteriota > Cyanophyceae > Oscillatoriales > Oscillatoriaceae > Phormidium > Phormidium sp. CCY1219. The sequence continues at coordinate 9,447 of NZ_JAYFEQ010000613.1, forward strand.
TGAGGCAATACACACCCCGGAGATTAAATTCTCTGGGTTAATGCCTCTAGCAACCCCCGCCATTTTAATCCCCACCGGGTTGGAGTGGCATCAGAAATCCCGGTTTTGTCTATTTATGCATTGCTCACATGAGCGAGGGTACAAGTTATGCGATCGCATCGCATTGATTGGGGGGGGAGGCGGTAGCTCTGGAGGGTCGTTCCCCCCTGGGGGGAACCAGTTATGGGTAGGAGCCTGGGAACGAGTTGGACGAGTTGGAGGTGAGGAATAGAGGGTTTGAAGGTTCCTCACTTGGAGGGGCAGCGGGCTTGACAAAACCCGGGGAAAACGAGATAATTGAGATAGGCTAGGCAGCTTATATCTTAAAACCCATGAAACCCTGGTACAGCCAGGGATGGAGCGGACAATGAAAAATAGAAGATTGACTCGAATCGGGATGGGGTTGGCGCTGGCGATCGCGCCGCTGGTAGCAGTGGCGCAACCGGCGGAGGCGGGAGCGGACAAATATTTTTGTGCCGAACTCGGCGGCATATACCGCACCTTTGCCAGAACGCCGCGCGGGAACGTGCCGATGATTAGCTGGGTTTCCAATACGAATCCGGAGTGGCCCTCGCGGCGGCGCTGTATCGAGGTGTCGAAACGGTTCGAGCGGTACTACGACAACGGCATGCGGTATTTAGGCACCGGCATCGTGAATAACGAATCGGTGTTATGTGCGGTGCGCCAGCAGGGGAATGCCTGCAATGAAGACAACCTGCTCGTTACCCTATCTCCAGGGATGGACCGCCATCAAGCGGCGCAGCGACTCTTGGATATGCGGGGGTTGGCGGCGGGGCGCACCTTGGAATTAAACGGGGAGCAAGTGGCGCGCACGGTGAATGGGGAAATTTACTATAACATCGACCAATGGCTGAACCAGATGCCGGCAGAAGAGGCAACCCTGACCCCAGAAGGAGAGTAGCAACAGGTGCATAGGGCCAAATCCGGTATCAATTGGCGCTGGGGGTTGGGGATAGCCTGTGGGGGAGTTTTCGCCCTGGGCGTCCTCCTGGAAGTCCCCCAGCAGCGCGCCACCGTCGGCCCCCAGCAGCCCCCCACAGCGGCAACCCCGCAGGCGAGGGACTTGCAGCAGGTGGCGCAGTCGATTTCCGTGCGAATCCTGGCCGAGGAACCCCTGGGAAGCGGGATTTTGATTCGCCAGGAAGGGGCCACATATACCGTGGTGACTAACGAGCACGTATTGCGGTTCGCTTCCCCGCCCTATCAGGTAGAGACGCCGGATGGGCGGCGCTATCCCCTCACGCAGATGCGGCGCGGGCCTTCCCTGGAAGATAACGACCTGGCCCTGTTGCAGTTTCGCACTCCCGGGGCAGACTATGCCATTGCCCAAGTAGGCACCCATCTCACCCCCGGAGAACCGATGTTTGCCGGCGGGTTCCCCTGGGACAGTCTTTCCGGGGAGGGGGAGAAGGGGTTTGTCTTCCGCAAGGGAACCCTGTGGCGGGTATTGGACCGGGCCTTAGCGGGAGGCTATCGCATTGGATATACGAACGAAATCGAAAAAGGCATGAGTGGCGGGCCATTGCTGAACCAACAGGGGGAAGTGGTGGGGATTCACGGCATGCACGCCTATCCCCTGTGGGGCGACCCTTATATTTATCCCGATGGGTCCCAACCGGAAGCCTCCTTGCGAGACCAGATGACTCGTTACAGTTGGGGCATTCCCATGCAGACCCTGCGGGAGTTAGCTCCCTTTTCCGCCAAGGGGCAAACTGCGATAATATATTTCTCGAATGGAAGGTAGCCCTGTCAGCACCCCGTTCTAAAGAGACGGGGCTTCTAGCCCCTGACTTTAGGTAGCTGACCAGCCTAAGCCCTACGAGGGCTACGTTCAGAGT
>NZ_JAYFEQ010000614.1:0-262 GCF_055795085.1 Phormidium sp. CCY1219
GTTTGTCCCCAATTTCTCGTGCTATCTCTAACGATTGCAGGAAGTATTGCTCTGCTTCGGCGTATTCTCCCAGATTCCGGTAAACATTTCCCAGGTTGTTGAGGGTTCTGCCTTCCCCCGCTTTGTCGCCGATCGCCCGATATATTTCCAGCGCCCGTTCCCACGATTGTAATGCTTCACGAAACTGACTTTGCCCATACTGCTCAATCCCCAGTTCCAACAATCGTTCCGCTTCCTGTTGTCGCTCTTCCACCGTTTGGGC
>NZ_JAYFEQ010000615.1:0-31675 GCF_055795085.1 Phormidium sp. CCY1219
AAGGAATGATTTTTACCTCGTATCCCCCCCTTACCCCCCTTGGAAAGGGGGGGGACAAAGGAAGAATGTTTATCTCGCGGGGGGAAACAACTAAATCCCCTCATCCCCTCCCAAAGCATTAGTCGATCGGTTTCGGTTATTTGTAGCTATTTTATACTAACTTGGTATAAAGTCGGTGTATTTCTAATTTACAATTCTTGAAATTTAATTTACAATTGTTTATTGATGATTGCTTATTGGCTATAGTTAATTATTTATTCCTAATCCTCAATTCTCAATTTCCAGTCTGCGATAGGTAAGATGGCAACGGGAGGGCGATCGCTTTCCCAATTGTCAGGGAAAACTGACAATTGGGAGTTGGGGTAGCACAGAAGCGGGCTAATTTAATGGCGCGCTTTGCCATTAAATTAGCCCTGGCAGGCTGGATCCGGGTAGTCCCTCTTGTCTGGGGGGCGGAGATTTTGCACAGGAGAGGCAGCATTTGCCCCAGCCAGGGGGCAAAACGCAAATTCAAGCTCCAGGCAGTATTTGCGAGCGTTCACGATTTATAATCAGAATGCTGAAGTTTGATTACGAAGAGTAAAGTAACAATTATGTTGTTTAAGTAGGGTGAACCAGTTTATCCTAATAACTTAAGACGTCAACAGTCACTGTACGATCGTCGGCAACAATCTATTCAGGAGACAACAGACTTATGCCGCAGCTCGAGGCCATCACCCCTGAACTCGACTACCAGAGCGAAACCTATAAAGACGCTTACAGCCGCATCAACGCGATTGTAATCGAAGGCGAACAAGAAGCCAACGACAACTACATTCAACTGGGTCAACTGCTACCAGAGTCCAAAGAGGAGTTAGCCCGGTTAGCCAAAATGGAGGCGCGCCATAAGAAAGGGTTCCAAGCTTGTGGTCGCAACTTAGAAGTCACGCCAGACATGGAATTTGCGCGGGAGTTTTTTGCAGACCTGCACCAGAACTTCCAAAAAGCCGCCGCCGAAGAGAAAATCGTCACCTGCTTGTTGATTCAAGCGCTGATTATCGAAAGCTTTGCGATCGCGGCGTACAACATTTACATCCCCGTAGCGGATCCGTTCGCGCGCAAAATCACCGAAGGAGTGGTCAAAGACGAATACAGCCATCTAAACTTTGGCGAAGAGTGGCTCAAAGCCCACTTTGAAGAATCCAAAGCCGAATTAGAACAAGCCAATCGGGAGAACCTGCCCTTGGTGTGGAAAATGCTCAACAAAGTTGAAGCAGACGCCCGCATCTTGGCGATGGAGAAAGAGAGCTTAATCGAAGACTTTATGATTGCTTATGGCGAAGCCCTGAGCAACATTGGGTTCTCCACCCGCGAAATCATGCGGATGTCCGCTTACGGCATCACGGGTTGATAGCACTGTAGTGAATCCTTTCACCGAAGTAATGCAGACGCCTCGGACAGAGCAGCCTCAGAGGGGGGCCTCTGTCCGAGGCGGACTCGGTGGGCGAAGATAGCCGCCACAGATGGAGGTTGTTGCGATCGCCCCACCTGGAGTGCATGTGTTGTGGCACTCCGTTGTGTAGTAGGATTGTCAAGGATACCTTAAAATCCACCCCCTTGCGGTTAACCCATTTTTGCCTAAAACAAAGGCTTACATAGAACGTTTAATGTTTGGTCTTATCGGTCACCTAACCAGTTTGGCGCACGCCCAGTCGGTTGCTAGAGATCTCGGATATCCAGAATACGCCGACCAAGGGCTTGATTTCTGGTGTTCCGCGCCACCGCAGATTGTCGATAATATCACTGTTACCAGTGTGGCAACGGGACAGACCATTGAAGGTCGTTACGTGGAATCTTGCTTTTTACCCGAGATGCTCGCCAATCGGCGAATCAAAGCCGCCACCCGCAAAGTGCTCAACGCGATGGCGCACGCCCAAAAGCAAGGCATCAACATCACAGCGCTTGGCGGTTTTTCCTCGATTATTTTTGAAAACTTTAACCTGCACCAAATTGAGAAAGTCCGCAATATCAAGCTAGAATTCGAGCGCTTTACCACCGGCAACACCCACACCGCCTACATTATTTGTCAGCAGGTGGAACAGGGAGCCGCACAGCTAGGCATCGAATTGTCCAAAGCCACCGTAGCCGTTTGTGGAGCCACAGGCGACATTGGCAGTGCCGTATGTCGCTGGCTCGATCGGCGCGTGGATGTAGCGGACTTATTGCTGATTGCCCGCGATCGCGATCGCCTGAATGCCTTGCAAACAGAACTCGGGCGGGGCAAAATAATCAGCCTAGAAGAAGCCCTTCCCCAAGCTGACATTGTGGTGTGGGTCGCCAGTATGCCCAAAGGCATTCAACTCGAAGCCAACAAGTTGAAACATCCCTGCTTGTTAATCGATGGCGGATACCCGAAGAACCTAGACACCCAACTGCAGCATCCGGAAGTCTTCGTCCTCAAAGGCGGCATTGTGGAACACTCCTTAGATATCGACTGGCGGATTATGAAAATCGTCAGCATGGATATTCCCGCCCGTCAGCTATTTGCCTGCTTTGCCGAATCGATGCTGCTCGAATTTGAAAAAATCTACACGAACTTCTCGTGGGGACGCAATCAAATCACCGTGGAGAAAATGGAGCAAATCGGCAAATGGTCGGTGAAGCATGGATTTAAACCCCTGTTGAGCTTTTAGAGCGCGCCTCTGGGGTTTTAATCTGTGTTGCAGACTCCATTATCTGAATTGCACGGCGCAGCACCCGGTTTTCCGTTAATTTTTAGGGGATGAACGGCGATCGGCTTTCTGAGGATGATTCCCCATCCACTCCAAACGCCGATCGCCCAATTGTAGTTATCTCCCTTGACGCCCCGTCCTCCATCAATCGTTTATGGCACCAACCGAACGCAGAACATTCCTTTTAGACTTTGAAAAGCCATTAGCCGAGCTAGAAGGGCGGATTCAACAAATTCGCGATCTAGCCGAAGAAAATGGCGTGGATGTGTCGGAGCAAATCCGGCAGTTAGAAGCGCGGTCCAACCAACTGCGGCAAGAGATATTTTCCACCTTGACCCCCTATCAGCGGTTGCAGTTGGCGCGACATCCGAGACGTCCGAGTACCCTCGATTACATTCAGGCGATCGCCGATGAATGGATGGAATTGCACGGCGACAGGCGAGGGTGTGACGATCCGGCCCTGGTCGGGGGGATTGCCCGACTTGACGGCATTCCGGTAACGATTCTGGGTCATCAAAAAGGGCGCGATACCAAAGACAACGTAGCGCGAAATTTTGGCATGGCGTCTCCCGGGGGCTATCGCAAAGCCATGCGATTGATGGAACATGCGAATCGGTTTGGAATGCCGATTATTACCTTCATCGATACCCCAGGCGCTTGGGCCGGCATCGAAGCAGAACATCAGGGCCAAGGAGAGGCGATCGCCTATAACCTGCGCGAAATGTTCCGATTAGACGTGCCGATTATCTCCACGGTGATTGGCGAAGGTGGATCCGGCGGGGCCTTGGGCATTGGCGTCGGCGATCGGCTGTTAATGTTCGAACATGCGGTTTACACCGTGGCGACTCCAGAAGCTTGTGCGGCGATTCTCTGGAAAGATGCCGCCAAAGCGCCACAAGCCGCCGAAGCGTTGAAAATTACCTCCGGGGATTTGAAAAACCTCGGAATTCTCGACCAAATCTTGCCCGAACCCATCGGCGGCGCTCATTCCAATCCCTTGAAAGCCGCTGAAATCCTCAAAGAAGCGTTGTTACAGAATTTAGAAGAACTTTCTGCCCTAACCAGTCAGCAACGCCGAGACCTGCGGTATCAAAAGTTTCGCCGCATCGGCATGTTTGCTGAAGTGCCAGCCTAAAGCGGGAATACATTTAATTCGCATATTTTTCCCTGGGTAAAATGGCTCGTGCTTGATTGGTGCGTTAAATTTAGCATAACAGCACAACCCTGTCAACCCTAAACGGCGATCGGCCTCCTGCCCGGGCAATCCACGGTAAAAAAAAGGGAAATATCCAGTGGTATGCAAGGAACAATCGCCCTAGAAAATTGCTCCGGGTTTCCCTGCTTTTCCTGCTCCAATCGGAGCTTTGGCCAAAGAATTTTCCGGCGGCCAGTGGTCTATTTCACCCGATGAAAAACTCCCGGCTTATTCCCCCGAAATTTACAGATCGCTGTGGCGGAAAAACCCCAGAGGGCAAGTGGCGAGCCGAAATTGGCCATTCGCAATTTTCCCGGCAAAAATTTCCAGAAATTGCCAAAAAACGCCCCGGGTCAGTTATAATTGAAAAGGTCACAAAAGTTTACGTTTTGCTAATTTTTCTCAGTGGAGCGATTTTCCAAATGGACAACAAGCCTCCGGAGTTTCTCCTTAGATGTCACGCAGAAACTTCACAGTTAGCCAAACTCATATCCAATATTTGCCCGAACCGTTGATGCCCAAACTCTCTCACCTTGCAGTTAATTTGTAAAACTTGTTGTTAACCCGTTAAGGGAAATAGGTTGACGCTCTCGGCAAGTACAGATTATCCGGGAGAAATTCTGCCTGGGTCTCCGAGGCGACAGATGGACGGCACTCCGAAGTGCCATTCACAGCAAAAGCGTTATAGCCGGCAAACTTTCATAAGCGGCGATCGCTGCGGTTCGGTGAAGTTTACAGATAGTTGCTCATGCCGCAAACTTGCCATCAAACAGCCCATCGAGAGTGGGGAAATCCCTGTCCCGGGTTCGGGAGACTCGGCGCATACAGGATCCTGCGATGCCGGATATTCGATGTCTCATCATCCCACGGAATGCAATCTTTGAGCATCTATCCCCAGATAGAGATGCTGTCTCCTGCAGCCGAATTGAGAATTGGTACGTTAATCCGGCGAATTTCCCAAAAGATGTCAGCAATTCGTCGGCGAGGAATGAGAGACGAGGAAACTTACATAATAAAGCCAAGTATGGCTTGGATGCAAGAGGTTTTGTCCGTCAAAAATAATTACCCGATTCGATCGGTTTTCCAACCTTGCCCGGATACCGCGATCGCTGAGGCAATGAGATGGGATTGGCTTTGGCCACGACCCTAGCATTTGCCGAAACCGGGATTGATGTGGCAAGAGGCGAAGCGATCGCCCGCAAAAATAGAAGCCGTGACCAACGCGGCGCGTTCCTCGGGCATCAGTGCAAAGACTTACGCCATTAACTAAGCACAGGTTAAGCCAGTGCGAGAAAAAATTGGCGATCGCCCATTTTGGCGAACAACCCAGGAATGAGCCACCGCGCCGACTTCCGGACAGCCCTCTAGAACAGTAGCCTCCCCCGGGCAACGCCAGCGCCCCGGGAGTATCACCCTGGCAAGCGGTTGACCCGGAAATTGCTGCCGGATCCACCCGGCAAACTGCACTGCTGCCAGATAACGCAGTGGTTGAGGAACTCACTTTCACATCGAACCCGGGAGTGCGATAAATCTCCACTGGATTTGAGCCGATACTGCCGTTCGAGCCTCGACAAAAGGATTGCCCACCTAACTCGAGCGATCGCGAGTATGAGTGCGCCTTCCGTACAAATGCACTCACCGCTTAAAGGCGCGATCGCTCATCCACCCGTTGTTCTGTACATTCCTTTCAACTCCAACCCAAATTTATTATGACTATTGCCTCTGACAACCGTTCTAACGGAACCAAAAAAGACCTTGAAAACGGCATGCAAGCCGCAAATGCTTCCGGTAAAACCGCCATTCCCGTCCGACCCGATCGCAACACCTTAAACGGCACGCAACCCCACCTGCACCCCCCTGCAGCAGCAGAAGAAGACAACGAGCGGATGATGGATGCCGTGCGAGACATTCTCCTTTCCATCGGAGAAGACCCCGAACGCGAAGGCTTGCTCAAAACCCCCAAGCGCGTAGCCGAAGCCATGCGCTTCCTCACCAGCGGCTATTCCCAGTCCTTAGAAGACCTGGTGAATAATGCCATTTTTGACGAAGGGCACAACGAGATGGTACTGGTTCGCGACATCAACTTCTTCAGCCTTTGCGAGCACCACATGCTGCCATTTATGGGCAAAGCACATGTTGCCTATATCCCCAACGAAAAAGTGGTGGGTCTCAGCAAACTCGCCCGGATTGTGGAAATGTATGCCCGCCGCTTGCAAGTCCAGGAACGCCTGAATCGCCAAATCGCCGAAGCCATCCAAACCATCTTAGAACCCAAAGGAGTGGCCGTGGTCATGGAAGCAACTCATATGTGCATGGCCATGCGCGGGGTGCAAAAGCCCGGATCCTGGACCGTCACCAGTGCCATGCTCGGGATTTTTGACGAAGAACAAAAAACTCGCGAAGAGTTCCTGAACCTAATTCGCCACCAACCCAGCTTCTTTTAAAGGCTGAATTATAACCTCAGAAGTGTGAAGTGTCAAGCCCGAAGTTTTATCCTTCACACTTCTTGCCGTTTGAGCATTTCAAACAATCGCGCCACTTTGGCTAAATCTTTGTCCCCCGGCGATCGCTCCACCCCACTCGAGAGGTCGATGCCGGCGGGGTTTACTTGTGCCAGGGCGGCTAAAACATTATCCGGCGTTAATCCCCCTGCCAGCAACCAGGGACACCCCGGATCGAACTCGGTTAAACTTCCCCAGTCCAGTTGTTTTCCCGTCCCCCCCAGCATCCCAGGATGATAGGCATCCAACAGCAAGGTATCCACACAGTCCACATACTCCTTGGCGGTTTCTAACGCCGCCGGGGTTTTGACCCGCAACGCTTTGATCAGTTCTATCCCGGGTGGGAGTAACCGACGCAGGCGATCGCAAACCTCCGGGGATTCATCGCCATGTAGCTGCACCCCCGTCAACCCCCCGGCTTCGCGAAATACTTGACAAATGGTTTCTGGCGTGGTGTTGGCAAACACCCCGATGCAGCCCACCGACTCTCCTTGTAGCCGACTCACCACCGCGCGAATCTGCAGTGGCGTCACATAGCGCGCAGAGCGGGACACGCAGATAAAACCCAAGGCACTGGCTCCCATCTGCGCGATCGCCCGTCCTTGCTCTGGTTTGGTAATTCCGCAAATCTTCACGCGCATTCGCGATCGTCCCCCGTAATTGTTTCGATTTGTATCGAAATTTTAAGCAACTTTAAAGTATTGAGCAAAATTATTATTTTTTCGCCATCGCTCTTTATAATTCCTTTCAATTGTACAAATTTATCAACATAGGAGATAGAATCTTGCTATACAGCACCTTACTGGCCGTAGCGGCAGCCAACGTCCCCCCCACCCCAAGCTGGTCCCCCACCATCGGACTGGTGATGATCCTGGCCAACCTGTTTGCGATCGCCATTGGTTACAAGGCGATTCAAAACCCCGGCGTGGGTCCGAGTCTGCCCGTGCAACCCCCCGCCCTGTGGACTAACTTTGGCATCCCCGAATTGCTGGCCACCTTAAGTTTCGGCCACTTACTCGGCGCGGGCATCATTTTGGGATTGGGTAATGCCGGGGTTCTGTAAACCTCCTACCAAAGTGCAAAATAAAGCTTGACAAAAGCGAAGTTTTGTGCTAATAAATGATTCCAACCGCTCCCCAAGGCGATCGCCCTGGGGAGCGCCCTTGATTCCCGACAGCGCAATTGGCGATCGCCGCTTACCGCCTGTCACCCTTTGCCCCTCGATCCCTCGCAAATTCCCCAGGGACATTCATCCAACCCCAGTGGGGGAACAGAGAAAAATGAGTACAATTAAGAAAGGACAATTGAGGGGTTGACGCCCTCCACAAGCAGGCGATCGGCTAGAGTCAAGAAAAAAGGAAAGTTTCATGCAGGCAGCTTGGCGAATCGGATCCCTATTTGGTATCCCTTTCTATATCGATAAATCTTGGTTGATTATCCTACTGTTGGTCACCTTGGCGAATGGGGCAAACTTCGCCGAGACCGAAACCTGGGATCCCATAATCGCTTGGACTGTGGGTTTGGCATTAGCCCTGTTGCTGTTTGCCTCCGTACTGCTTCACGAACTCGGACACAGTTTGGTGGCGATGTCCCAAGGCATTAAGGTTAACTCGATTACCTTATTTATTTTTGGCGGCGTAGCGTCCATCGATCGCGAATCGAAAACCCCGGGTCAAGCCTTTCAAGTAGCGATCGCCGGACCGGCGGTGAGTTTCATGTTGTTTGCCATTCTCGGATCGATCGCCGGACAGACCCCTAGCGACTCCCCCATCGAAGTTTTAGCATTGAATTTATCCAGAATTAATTTGGTGTTGGGGGTGTTTAATTTAATTCCCGGGTTGCCCCTCGATGGGGGTCAAGTCTTAAAAGCGGCGGTATGGAAGCTGACCGGCAGTCGCTTTCAGGGGATTCGCTGGGCGGCCCTGAGTGGAAAAACCCTGGGGTTGAGCGCGATCGCCTTTGGCGTGGTTTTATTTTTATCCAACAATAGTTTGAGTGGCATTTGGATTGCCTTTCTCGGCGGATTTGCCGTTCGCACTGCAAACGCTTACAATTCCCAAGCGCAGTTGCAAGAAGCTTTAGTCAAACTGAAAGCCGAAGATGCGATGACCAGACAGTTTCGCGTCATCGATGCCAACATGACCCTGCGGCAATTTGCCGAGGAATACATTCTCGCCGAAACTCGCGATTTTGCCTACTTTGCCGCCTCTGAAGGTCGCTATCGCGGTCGGCTGTCCCCCGAGGACCTGCGGGTTATCGAACGCAGTCAGTGGGAAACGCAAACCGTTCGCAGTATCGTGACGCCGTTAAGCGAGATTATCGGCGTGGAGGAAGATACGCCGTTGGTAGAGGCGATTATCGAGATGGAAAACCATCAGCTAACCTTGCTGACGGTGTTTTCCAAAGCCGGTGCGGTTGCCGGGATTATCGATCGCGGCGATATTGTGGCCGCCTTAGCGAAAAAGATGAACCTGCCGATTTCCCCCGAACAAATTAAACGGATTAAGGAAGAAGGCAGCTATCCGGCAGGGTTTCATTTAGGCGCGATCGCCAAAGCCACCTCCGAAGCCGTCTCCCCCCAAGAACTGGCCAAATCCGCGATGAAAAAGTAAACTGGCTGCACGGTTAATTTGCATAACAAATTCCCCGGAGATGAGCCAAAAGAAAAGCCGCCGAAGTGGCTTCCGGTGGGAGAGTCAGAGCTTCCAACTTCTCGCGAATTACGCCCTTCGCTTCAAAATCGGGATTTTAAACCGCAAAAACTGGCAAATTAAGTGCATCGGTTTTGATGTGTTGCCATTCTTCCCGGGTAAGGGGCTGGTGATGGATTTCTACCTCAAAACAGCGAGATGCGGCGCAGAGTAACGAAGCGATCGCCATCTCGATTAACTTTGAAACATCCCGGGGTAAAGAATCGGGCAACAGATGAACTCCGCCAATCAATTGCGAAGCTTGCGGATCGAAGACGCGAGAAAACAACTCCACCGACGGGTTGAGCAGGATCGAACCATGTTGCAAAATAGCCCCGCCCCGTTTGAGCTGAGCGCTGCCGATAAATTTAGCACCATTTGGCAAGACCAAATCCGCACCGGTAGCGGTGGCAAAACAATTGGGAGTTTTAGCGTAACCGCGTCCCGCCCGACCGTAGTGTAATTCCACCCCCAAACTGCGCCATCCCTCGATCAAAAACTGACAAATGGTTTCATAGGCGGCGAGGCGAGAGGATTTAGCGATCGCGCAAGAGTTTGCCCCCAATTCAGACATGACCACCATATAGGTTAAATCCCCCTGATGCAGCACAGCGCGTCCCCCCGTGGGACGACGCACCAAATCGATCGGTTGTCCATGCCAAGAGAGCTGACGCCACCCATCGGGCCAGCGACGCTGATGGTAGCCGAGAGAAATTGCCAGCGGATCCCAGGTATAAAATCGCAGCACAGGCGGCAATTTACCGGCCCGATGCTGCTCGAACAACCAATAGTCGATCGCCATTTGGATGTTGGCGGGAGCGCGAATCAGACCGATCGAGCGCCAAGAAGATGAATGCATCAGAGATGTGATGGAGGAGGGGCAACAAACAGACCCGGCGAACTCAACGCACCGGGGGATATTTTATTGACCGAATGCCTCAAGCAGCGCCTCATCATTGTCATCGGCGATGGTTGCCACAATGGTGATACAGCGAGAAATTTCCCCAGGATTGATATCCGCCACCGTGCGGGTGGAGACCACCACCACGCGATCGTCCACAATAGCAAAACGAGATTCCAAAGTAGACGACCAGTTCATATCTAATAGCTGGCGCATTAACTGCGGTTCGTTTTTCGCCGGGAGTTTGAGGACGAAAGACCACACGCTCAAGCTGTCCTCATCGGTGGTTCCCGTCAGTTGCACGAACACCTCAACGCTACCGTATTGAAATTTCCAAAGATGACCTGCTTCGCTTTGGGCGAACATCACCTTTTGGTCTTGGGCCAGACTGCCAATCACCGTTTCGATTTCCTCGACGAGGTTAACGGATGTAGACTCTGACAATAATTCTTCAGTGGATTCGTCGGGATTGCAAAGGTTTTCTACTTCGGTGGTCATCTGAATCTCCTGGAATGGGTGGACACCGTTCGCTGGGTAGGGAGCGAAAATTGAGAGCGATGTTTTGAGTGATGTTAAAAGGGGTTTGTGAACTTGGCGAGTTGCCGATTGAGTTAGATTTACCGCGATCGATTTTATCACGGAAGGGGCGAGTATGACCGAGGGAGGGAAAGCGCCTTCAGAAAGGGGAGGCGCAAAAGTCACTCTCGCCTTTTATTTTTTGGAATTAGAAGAATTCAAGCCGTTTAAGAACATCGGCACGAATTTTTCCATAAATGCCTGTGGATCGCGGTTCCAGGCTTTTTGTGCGGCTTGCACCCGGGTGAGCTGGAGGTCTGGAGCGATCAGGGTTTGCGGGAGGCGTTCCATGAGGTAGGCGGGACGTTCCCAGAGAGGGAGCGTATTGGCCACATCGAGGAGGCTAGCGACGCGCCGCAATTCTGCGCCCATTGTAATATCCATACCGGCTTCAAAGGCAGCTTGTTCGATCGCGGCATATTTGGATTTTGCTTGTTCGACTTTTTGGCGGTGTTGCGGGCTTTTTTTCGCCATTTGAGCCAACCAGCGATTTCCCCAGCGCACGTGCCCTGCTTCTTCGGGCATAATGCGTTCGAGAGTTTCGCGGATGAAGATGTTTTCTGGGGTTTGTTCGGCAGATTTGAGGGCTTGAATGTGACCGGAGAAATATTCGCAGCCGCGTTTTTCGGTGACGTTAATGGCGGCGAGGGCGGCGATCGTGCCATCTTCGAGGGTTTCAAAGCCATCTTTGTCCAGCAGACGGTCGAATTCCTCGATATAGGCCATTCCCGGGGGTTTGTCCAGATCCGAGCCAAGTTCGTAGAGCAGATCCGTGAGCCACATAGCGTGACGGGCTTCATCGGAGACGTGGCGAGACAACTCGCGTACCAATTCGCGGGGTTGACCGTCGAGGCGTTCGATCAGATCCGTGAGGTCTTTGCAACTGCGTTGTTCGCTAAAGCGGTAGCGGTTGAGGGTGATTAGATGGATTTCGCGATCGCGCACCACGTGCTTCATCACATCGCGGGCGCTCATTGAATTGCGGAATTTACGCGGGTATGTGACGCTCATACTTTTTTAGTTACGTTTTATAAACTTGTGTTGCTGATTCTAACGCAATTTTTTCCGAGCATGGTTTATGCAAAGGGAAACCAACCGCGACTGGTTCCGATGAGCCGTCGCGCCACAAAAAAGCCACCGTAAGGGTGGCTCAACTTACTTAGTTGCGATTTTCTCGCAGAGGTTTAGGCATCGAAGTAGAGAGAAAACTCGTAGGGATGCGGACGCAGGCGCATGGGGTTGACTTCATTATCGAGCTTGAACTCGATCCAACTGGCGATGACATCTTCGGTGAAGACGCCGGTGCTGGTCAAGAACTCGCGATCGCCTTCCAGAGCCTTGAGCGCATCCAGCAGAGACCCAGGAGTCGAGGGAATCTTGGCCAATTCTTCCGGACTGAGATCGTAGATATCCACATCCAGAGCATCGCCGGGGTCGATTTCGTTCTTAATCCCATCGAGACCCGCACAGAGCATCGCCGCGAAGGCGAGATAGGGATTGCAAGTGGCATCCGGGCAACGGAACTCCATCCGTTTCGCCTTGGGATTCGGACCCGACAGGGGAATCCGAATCGAAGCAGAACGGTTCCCTTGAGAATAAGCCAAGTTCACCGGCGCTTCAAAACCGGGCACCAGACGCTTGTAAGAATTGGTGGTGGGGTTGGTAAACGCCAACAGAGCGGGAGCGTGTTTGAGCAGACCCCCGATGTAATGCAGAGCCATTTTGCTTAAGTTGGCATAACCATCGCCCCAGAACAGGGGCTGACCATCTTTCCAGAGAGACTGGTGAGTGTGCATCCCGGAACCGTTATCGTTAAATAGCGGCTTTGGCATGAAGGTCGCGGTTTTGCCGTACTTCTTGGCCACATTTTTGATAACGTATTTGTAGGTCATCAAGTAGTCGGCGGATTTGACGATCGGGGCAAACTTGATGCCGAGTTCATTTTGTCCGCCGGTAGCCACTTCGTGGTGGTGCTTTTCGATAGGTACGCCGCATTCGCCCATCGTCAGCAGCATTTCAGTTCGCATGTCTTGCAGGGTATCCGTGGGCGACACCGGGAAGTACCCTTCTTTGTAGCGGGGTTTGTAGCCCAGGTTGCCACCGGGTTCTTCTTTACCGGAATTCCAGCGACCTTCCACGGAATCGACGTAGTAAAACCCTTTGTTTTCGGTTTGGTCGAAACGGACATCTTCAAAAATGAAAAATTCGGCTTCTGGACCAAAGAAGGCGAGATCGCCAATGCCGGTGGAAATCAGGTAATCGAGCGCTTTTTGGGCGATGGTGCGCGGATCGCGGCTGTACATTTCACCGGTGCGGGGTTCCTTGATGCTGCAAATCATGCTCAAGGTTTTTTCGGACATGAACGGGTCGATCCAGGCGGTGGTGGGATCGGGAACCATTGCCATGTCAGATTCGTTGATGGATTTCCACCCGCGAATGCTCGAACCGTCGAAGGCGACTCCATCGGTGAAAGCATCCTCGTCAATCAGATCCCGGTAAAACGAGCAGTGCTGCCAGATACCGGGCATGTCGATAAACTTGAGGTCTACGATTTTGATGTCTTGCTCGCGGATAAAATTTAATACTTCTTGTGGGGTTTGGAACATAAATAACTCCTCAGTTCTCAATTGGTGTCAATCCACGTTGCTGGTGACAAGCGTTGCTGGTGACAAGTACGCGCACGAGCAGGGGTTCACTCAAGGAGGTTAGAAGACGAAACAGACATCTCCTGGGCACCTAGCGGCGATCGCGGCGATCGCGCTGTTCCTCCCCTGGCACTGACTTCCAGGATTCTCAACGGTTTGAGGACCTGAACCTCAACGGTTGCTTTCTCCACCCTGTTTTGCTCCCTCGTTTTTGGAGGGAGTGGTTCGTCAACCGGTGGGGAATAAGGCGATCGCGCCTTGGCATAAACCCGCGCTGCGTTGTCCCTGACTCATCCTAGGGATTGGTTTCGGGAGGGTTTGTATTCAAGGATACAAACCGGCCCCGCGCCCTAGCAGGCTAACCACAACTCTGGTTGGATTTAATCACAGTTCCCTCTTGCAGCACATAGAGAAAATATTAAGGATTCCCTTCCACCGCTTCGGTTGAGGGCGGCGATCGCTACCTAACACAATCGCCACCCTCGGGTGCGTCACCCTCACCACCCCCCGTTCCCATTGGATCCCCGATCCAATCCGGGGGTAACGCACCACCGGGGATGCGTCACTGGGTCTAACACTGAAAAAGGCACGATTCCCATGCCCTGGGGGCGGGTTCAGATGAGGGCGCGTTCGCCATGCAATCGCGCCTTTCGCGTATCCAGGGTCATTACTGTGGGGATTTTTTCCCTGGATGGGGGAGAACCCCAATGGCGATCGCCTTTTTGCCCCGCGAGTCTTGTTCGTCATCGAGGTGGGAAGCGATCGACTATTTTTCTGGGTATCGCTTTATAGTAAACTACAAACCATCGAACGAATTTTGGTTCGATCGCGCTTGGGGAGGACGATGTACTCAACTCATCCCCAGTATTATTACTCATTTTTGGGTCAACATTGGGCGCGGCACGGATATCCGGTTTCGCAAAACCGAATATTCCTGCACAACACCACCCACCCGTAGCAGATTACTTGTTGAGATTGTTGGGAGAAGAAATTTAATGCGTGACGCTGTAACCAGTCTGATAAAAAACTATGATGGCCTCGGTCGCTATCTCGATCGCGATGCTATCGACAACCTAAAATCTTATTTTGAAAGCGGCACCGCACGGGTTCAAGCTGCCGGCGCGATTAATGCCAATGCCGCCTCTTTGGTCAAACAAGCCGCTTCTCGGTTGTTTGCTGAATTGCCCGAATTGATTCGTCCCAGTGGCAATGCCTATACCACCCGTCGCTATGCGGCTTGTCTGCGGGATATGGACTATTACCTGCGCTATGCCACTTATGCCCTAGTTGCGGGCAATACCGATGTGCTCGACGAACGAGTGCTGCAAGGACTGCGCGAAACTTACAATTCTTTAGGGGTTCCGATTGGTCCGACTGTGGTGGGGATCCAAATTCTCAAAGACCTGGTGAAAGATAAAGTGGTGGAAGCTGGTATCACTCCCGGCGCTTGGTTAGACAAACCTTTCGACCACATGTGTCGCGAATTGAGCGAGCAAGATATTTAATCTCTTTCTCTTAGGTCGATTTTTCTATTTCTATCAAGTCCGCATCGGCGGACTTTATCTTTTTTGGGAAAAATTTTTGCAACCCTAACCAATTGCCAAGTCTCCCCAAAATTGACACCTTTGCAGGAGTTTTTCGATCGGCGAATGATGCGCCAACTGGAGGGCGATCGCTTCGACTTTTCCATTGGGATAAACCACATAAATATTCTCTCCACTCAAAATGGCCAGGGGATTGTCTTTTTCTCGTACAGGCTGTGGGAATACCGATCGCGTCAAGTGCATGTCATTTTACCCGTAATACGTCAAGTTTCTCGTCAGGGATCGAGAGTCTTGTCTAATTATGGGATAACGGGCAAATTTCACAAGCGATCGAACTCCATCGGTCAGGGCGATCGCGATCGCAATCCCTCGCGATCGCGATCGCACCCCCATCGCATTGTTCGCCTCCTCGGTCTAAACCCAATTGAAAATTCACTCATTGAACATTGACCCATTGCTGACATTTTTTCTCTAGATCGACTGTGGCTAATAAGCAACGACTCGATACCCTGTTAGTAGAACTCAACCTCTGTTCCTCCCGACAGTTCGCCCAACGGCTGATTCGCGCCGGGGAGGTGCGGGTCAACAACCAACTGATTGACAAACCCGGTACCGCCGTCAATACCGATGCCAATATCGAACTCAAGCCGCGATCGCGCTTCGTGTCGCGCGGTGGCGAAAAATTGGCAAAAGCGCTCGAGGTCTTTCCCATCCCCGTCGCCCATCGCATTGCCCTCGATGGCGGTATCTCCACCGGGGGCTTCACCGACTGTTTGCTGCAAGCCGGTGCGGAATTGGTCTACGGGATTGATGTGGGATACGGTCAAGTGGATTGGGGTCTGCGAAATGACCCGCGCCTGATTTTGCGCGAACGTACCAACCTCAGACACTTGACAAAAGAGGATTTATATGATAATGAAAAGCCTAAACCGGATTTGGGCGTGCTGGATGTTTCCTTTATCTCCCTGACCAAAATTTTGCCCGCCCTGTGGGAGTTGCTGGTAGCGCCGAAAGAGGTGGTGTTACTGGTGAAGCCTCAATTTGAAGTGGGGCGATCGCGGGTGGGAAAAAAAGGCGTGGTCCGCGATCCGCAAGACCATGCCGATGCCATTTTCCAAGTCTTGCAAGCCGCAACCGACTGCGGATGGCAATACAAAGGCTTAACCTGGTCTCCCCTCACCGGTCCGGCAGGCAATATCGAATATCTGCTGTGGCTGCATGTAGAAAGCGATACCCCGCCACCGGATAAATCCGCGATCGCTCAACTCACCCGCAACGCCCAACGGGAAATCAATGGGTGACATCCTCCCCCTAGGGTCTCGCCGCCCTAAACACTCGCTGACTGCGCGCGGAACCCACCCACCGCCAGTGCCACGGTTCGTAGTTGATTTCCGGATGTTGGCGCGGAAACGACATTTCAAAGCCAAATTCCCCTGCATTCGCCTTCAACCAGCGAAAGGCATCGGTATCGTGAAAAGAACGGCGAACGTGATGTTGGGGCGCGGATGCATCGCCGATGTCGATCGCATAGCCCGTATGATGTTCGCTATACCCGGGCGGTGCAGAGACGTTGGCTCTTTGCTGCAAGCTTTGCCCCCGCTGTCTCGCTTTGCCATAAAACAGATAGGATTGAGTATCGCGATCGCGAAAGCCAGACAGAGGCACCAACTGCACCCCATCCGCCGCCGCCGCCGCTACCATTTCTCGAAACTGGGCCGCCGCCTCCCGACGCAACCTTTGCCCATTGCCAACTGACACTAATTCTCGTCTTGGCGCAACGGAATAGGAATAATGACCGTAGTGGGTTTGCGCTTCTTCAGGGGTGGCGGAGGGCAGATATTCGCGCTCAATGCCCAACGGCGGCACTTCCGGTTCCGAGAGTTCCACCGGGGACGGCAGGCGATCGCCCAATTCCTCTGTGGGGGTGGGCGTAGCCGTCGCGCCCAGTTTGGGCACCGGCGCGATCGCCGCGATCGCGGCGATCGCTATGCAATTTCCAGTTATCCATTTACCTTTTAACATAAAAAATTTTCAAAAAAATCCAGGATACTTGACTCTTTTTCTATCTTATTAATTCTTCGTCATAGATGTATCTAGCGCCAGAAATATACCGATAGAAAGAGACTGCAGTGTGAGTTTTTTTTGATTAATTGGTAATAGTAAGCTGTTTCGCATTTAAATTGGGGGAAGACTTCACCCCAAGTTATTGTAGTGCGAGCTTCTAGCTCGCTACAGTACCCAAATTAAATGCCTGACAGCTTAACTGAATTTTTGTCTCTATTCAACTGAGTAGTTTGTAGGGTGGGCAGTTCTAGAGGGGATGCGAGATTCGGCACCTGTGATAGTAGCTCTCTGTGCCCACCGTACCATCTGCTGATTGATGGACAAAAACAGAAAAGGATTGCGGGTGCGGTGTAAAAAAAGTAAAAAGAGTAGTTGAAGCGGTGGCGACGCCAGAAGTCACAGGTAATTGGCAGCCCATTTAGGGCAGAATGGATGCAGATATGGCATTCTGGCGCAGGCGAGGGAGAAGGGGGGAATGCAAGGAGGGAGGCGAACAGAAGCAAAAGCCGAGTCATGGAAGAGATTGGGCGAAACAAGCGAAGCGATCGCTGCTAGAGTAGTCATTGACGCAATTGCTTCCCGAGAAAACACGGAGCAAACCGGGAGATGTTCCCCAGAGTTGGATCCACAAAGCCAGCCTGAGTTGGGATCCAAGGCAAGGCAAAGCAGGGCAGAGGGAAAAATTGGCAGTGGGAAAGGGCGCGATCGGGAAAAGAAAGCGCCAGAGAAGATGCATGTGGGGTGCATGAGAGCAACAACCAAAAGCGACACGCCAGTTCAAACCCACCTCAGTTCCCATTGTTCGGGTTGATGCACTCGGGTCGATAAAATAATGTCATGCCCGAACCCACCGCGAGTTGAGAACCAGACAGACTCAGAACCGGGCCGAACTCGCGGCGATCGCGAAGTTGACCGATGTTGCATTGCCCTTCGCTCCTCAGAAGGTGGTGAGTGTCCGAAGCGAAACGCTGATGCAAGGCAGGGGGTCAAAGAGAGGCCCGTAAGCGAACGGAACGCGAAACCTTAGTTTCAGCCCGCATCCGGGGGCGATTTTCAGAATCTTCCTGCGCTCTTCCGGGAGAGTGTCAAAATAAAGTCTGGTACATCCGGAGTTAAAGTCAAAAGGTAAAAGCATGGCATCCATCCGCGAGTTACACAAACAACTAATCAAAAAAGAACGCTCGGCTGTTGAAATCACCAAAGAAGCCTTAGAGCGGATCGAAAAATTAGAGCCGAAACTGCACAGTTTTTTGCTAGTGACAGCCGATCGCGCCCTAGAACAAGCCCGTCAGGTGGATGCCAAAATCGCTGCAGGGGAAGAAATTGGAATGCTAGCAGGCATCCCCATTGCCATAAAAGATAATTTATGCACCCAGGGAATCCCCACCACCTGCGGATCGCGGATTTTGGAAAACTACATCCCGCCTTACGAGTCTACCGTGACGCAAAAACTAGCCGAGGCGGGGGCGGTAATGGTAGGAAAAACCAATCTGGACGAATTTGCGATGGGCGGTTCTACAGAGAACTCCGCATTTCAGCGCACCGCCAACCCCTGGGATTTGACCCGGGTACCGGGGGGGTCATCCGGGGGATCGGCAGCAGCAGTTGCCTCGCAAGAATGCCCGATCGCGATCGGTTCGGATACCGGGGGATCTATTCGCCAACCCGCCGCCTTTTGTGGCGTGGTGGGGATGAAACCCACTTACGGACTGGTTTCGCGCTATGGATTGGTTGCCTATGCGTCTTCCTTAGATCAAATCGGGCCGATTGGTACCAGTGTAGAAGATTCGGCCATTTTGCTGCACGAGATTGCCGGGTACGATCCGAAAGATGCCACCAGTCTCAAGGTGCAAATTCCCGACTACCGCAAATACGTCAAACCCAGTTTAAAACCCAAAGGGCAACGACGAATCGGAATTATCAAAGAAACCTTCGGACATGGCATCGATCCGGCGGTGGAAAGAGCGGTGACTGCAAGCATCGAATTGTTACAAGAGTTGGGTGCGGAGATTCAAGTGGTCTCTTGCCCGCGCTTCCGCTATGGTTTGCCCGCCTACTACATCATTGCTCCCTCAGAAGCATCGGCTAACTTAGCCCGTTACGATGGGGTCAAATACGGAGTTCGCAGCGAAGAAGGCGAGAATCTGTTAGGTATGTACGGTAAGACGCGCGCCCAAGGTTTCGGTGCGGAAGTCAAGCGGCGAATTGCGATCGGCACTTACGCCCTTTCCGCCGGGTACTACGATGCATACTATCTCAAAGCGCAAAAAGTCCGTACCTTAATCAGAGAAGACTTCGAGCGCGCATTTGCTCAAGTGGATGTGTTGGTCTGTCCCACGGCCCCCACCACGGCGGTGAAAGCAGGCGAAAAAACCGACGATCCGTTGAGCATGTATCTGCTAGACTTGATGACCATTCCCGTCAATCTTGCCGGGTTGCCGGCCATGAGTTTACCTTGTGGATTTGACGAGGGCGGAATGCCGATTGGGATGCAAATGATTGCCAATGTCTTGCGAGAAGACTTGCTGTTTGAAGTTGCCTATGCTTACGAACAGGCCACAGATTGGCACAACCGTTTGCCCGAAATTTAGATGCGCGTCAAAACGAGTTGAGAGGTACAACTTCATCTCAACTCGCGTGCTTGCCCATCCCGGGTAGCAATCGAGCCGATCGAAAATTCTGCGCCCTACTCCCTGGAGGTGATGGCATCCACAGGGCGATCGCAGTTAATTGAGTCCCGGAACTGGGGATGCCGACCGGGCAGGTTTTTCCCACGCGATCGGAACTTTCCTCCTTTCCGCATTGATTGTTTGTTCTATTTGGTGAGTGATTATGTCTTTTGTAGGTTTGCACATTCACACCGATTACAGCTTGCTCGATGGAGCCAGTCAGTTACCGCAATTGGTGGATAAAGCGATCGAGTTGGGGATGCCCGCCATCGCCCTTACCGATCACGGGGTCATGTACGGCGCGATCCAACTGATCAAACTCTGTCGCAGCAAGGGCATCAAACCCATCATCGGCAACGAGATGTATGTGATTAACGAACCCCTCGACACCACCAAGCGCTGTCGCCGATATCATCAAGTGGTCTTGGCCAAAAATACCCAAGGCTACAAAAACTTAGTCAAACTCACTAGCATTTCCCACCTGCACGGCATCCACGGGAAAGGGATTTTTTCCCGCCCTTGCATCAATAAAGAACTGCTCGAAAAACATCGCGAAGGCTTAATCGTCACCAGTGCATGTTTGGGCGGCGAAATTCCCCAAGCGATTTTGCAAAATAAATTAGATGTGGCTCGAAAAATTGCCCAATGGTATAAAGATTTATTTGGCGACGATTATTATTTAGAAATTCAAGACCACGGTTCCCGTGAAGACCGACTGGTTAACGTGGAACTGGTAAAAATAGCCCGGGAACTGGATATTAAAATTGTTGCCACTAATGATTCGCATTTTATTTCCTGCTACGATGTAGAAGCCCACGATGCATTGCTGTGCATTCAAACCGGGAAATTAATTACCGAAGAAAAACGGTTGCGCTATAGCGGCACCGAGTATTTAAAATCAGCCGAAGAAATGGCGATGCTGTTTCGCGATCACCTCCCGGATGATGTGATTAAAGAGGCGATCGCCAATACCGTAGAAGTGGCCGAAAAAGTCGAACCCTACAAAGACATCCTGCGCGAACCTCGCAGTCCCGACTTTCCCATCCCCGCCGGTCACAACGCCAAAACCTACCTGGAAGAACTCTCCTGGGAAGGACTCCTCGATCGCCTCAATGCCAAAACCCGCAGCGAAATCAACGAAGTCTATACCCGAAGGCTCGAATACGAGCTAAAAATGATCCAACAAATGGGCTTTTCCACCTACTTTTTAGTGGTGTGGGACTATATCAAATTTGCCCGAGATAGCCACATCCCCGTCGGACCCGGACGCGGTTCGGCGGCGGGTTCTCTCGTCGCCTACGCCCTGAAAATTACGAACATCGACCCGGTACATCACGGACTGCTGTTCGAGCGATTTTTGAATCCCGAACGCAAATCCATGCCCGATATCGATACCGACTTCTGCATCAAACGCCGGGATGAGGTAATTGAATATGTCACCCGACGCTATGGCGAAGACCGGGTAGCG
This sequence comes from Phormidium sp. CCY1219, assembly GCF_055795085.1. Classification (NCBI taxonomy): domain Bacteria; kingdom Bacillati; phylum Cyanobacteriota; class Cyanophyceae; order Oscillatoriales; family Oscillatoriaceae; genus Phormidium; species Phormidium sp. CCY1219. Next base: position 20,965 of record NZ_JAYFEQ010000615.1, read on the forward strand.
CAAATTATCACCTTTAACCGCATGACCTCCAAAGCGGTATTAAAAGATGTGGCGCGGGTGTTAAATATTCCCTATAAAAAAGCCGACGAAATGGCCAAACTGATTCCCGTTTCGCGCGGTAAACCCACCAAACTTTCCGTGATGATTTCCGATAAAACCCCGGAACCGGCCTTTAAAGATGCCTATGAAAATGACCCGGAAGTGCATCGGTGGGTGGATATGGCCATTCGCATCGAAGGCACTAACAAAACCTTTGGCGTTCATGCGGCGGGAGTGGTGATTTCCGCCGAACCCCTAGATGAAATTGTCCCCGTGCAACGCAACAACGATGGCGCGGTGATTACCCAGTATTCAATGGAAGAACTCGAATCTCTGGGTCTGCTGAAAATGGACTTTTTGGGTCTAAAAAATCTCACCACCATTCAGCACACTTTAAACTATATCCAGCAAAATGGCGGCGGGCGAATCGACCCCTACGATTTACCGGCTCAAGAACGCAAAGCTCAGGAGGTTCTCGCCCGCAGTGAAGTCAAAAAAATGCCGGAAGATATCGCGAAAACTTACCGGGTTTTAGAACGGGGAGATTTAGAAGGCATTTTCCAGTTGGAATCTTCTGGGATGCGACAGGTGGTTAAAGAGCTAAAACCCTCGAGTATTGAAGATATTTCCTCGATTCTGGCGCTTTATCGCCCCGGACCGCTAGATGCCGGTCTGATTCCCAAGTTTATCAACCGCAAACACGGTCGCGAGCAAATTCAATACGATCATCCCCAATTAGAAACGATTCTCAACGAAACCTATGGAATTCTCTGTTTGCCGAAAGGGACGCAGATCGATAAACCTGATGGTTCTCAGGTAGCGATCGAAGAGATTCGCCCCGGAGATGCGGTACTGACCTCAGATGGGAAAACAGTTTGGCAGGCGAAAGTTGCCAAACAATGGCACAGTGGGGTAAAAGAAATCGTTAAAATTACGCTGTCTAGTGGGACGACTCTCTACTCCAGTAAAACCCATCGATTTTTAACCCCAGAAGGCGATAAACAAGCAGGAGAGTTGATACCGGCAGCAGGCGGATTGACAAATTCTCATATTTACAGTTCGGTACTGTACGAACGGTGGCCGGTTTCCAAAAATTGCAAGCAACTGAATCCCAATGAAGCGTATTTGCTGGGTTTACTGATTGGCGATGGCAATCTGGTGTCGTCAACCCCGACTATTGCTTGTTCGACAGAAGAAACGGCAGGGTATGTGTCGAATTTGATGGCGGCAACTTGGGGAGGAGAACCGAAGTATTATTTCCATACGAGATGCTGGTACGCTTACGCCAAGTTCAAGACGCAACCCAAACCTACTCCGTTGACACAATTTATGGATGCGGTGTATGACGGAGGGGGATGGAAAGTTAAATCGAAACAGAAACATTTACCGGCGGATGTGTTGGATTATTGCACTCGCGATCGCATCGATTTGTTGCGCGGGTTGTGGGACAGTGATGGATGCTATTCTCCGAGTGTGGTGTATTTCCACAGTTCGTCTTGTCAGCTATTGCAACAAGTGGGTCTGTTGCTGGGAAGTCTAAAAATTTCCTATTCGATCGCAGACAACTACGTTTACATCCTCGATTGCACTCGGTTCAAATCGATTTTAGGCACATGCCAACTTTCAGATGAGGAAAATGCAGATAATTCTCTAGCGATCGCCGCCAATCGGTTTAGGGAATTATTGACAGAAAAGAGCGATACCACCGACTGCATGAACCGCAAAACAGTGACGCGATCGCTGAACAATGCCACCTTATTAAAACCCCAAGCTTTCCCGTATAAAACCAAACTGGAAAACTGGCAAGAATTTTCCCACCAACTCTACCAAGAAACCTATCTGCGAGATGCGCGCTACGTTTACGTGGTGTCTGTAGAAGACGCTGGAGTAGCCGAGTGTTTTGACCTCCAAATGGAAGACCAAACCTCTCCCTATTTTCTCGCGCATGGGGTGGTCACGCATAATTGCTATCAAGAGCAAATTATGAAAATGGCGCAGGATTTAGCGGGATATTCTTTAGGTCAAGCGGACCTCCTGAGGAGGGCAATGGGCAAGAAGAAAGTCTCGGAAATGCAGAAGCATCGAGAGATATTTATTGACGGTGCAACTAAAAATGGAGTTGCGCCAAAAATCGCCGAAAGTTTATTCGAGCAGATGATATTATTCGCCGAATACTGCTTAAGCGCCGATACGGAAATATTGACGGTAGAAAATGGCCCACTGCCCATCGGGAAAATCGTAAAAGAGCAAATTCCTTGTACGGTTTATAGCGTCGATCGCGAGGGCTACATTTACACTCAGCCGATTGCCCAGTGGCACAATCGGGGTCAGCAAGAGGTGTTTGAGTACCAACTAGAAGAGGGTTCGATTATCCGAGCGACTAAAGACCATAAATTTATGACGCAAGAGGGGAAAATGGTGGCGATCGATGAGATATTTAAGCGGAAGTTACCCCTCACCGGGGTGTCGGTTAAACTCATCTCGCGCCAGTGGCTAGGAATTCAACCCGTCTATGATATTGGCGTCGAACGCGACCATAATTTCCTTCTCGCCAATGGCCTAGTGGCGTCTAACTGCTTCAACAAATCCCACTCTACCGCTTATGGATATGTCACCTATCAAACCGCTTATTTAAAAGCAAATTATCCGGTGGAATATATGGCGGCGCTGCTGACGGCGAATAGTGGCGACCAGGATAAGGTGCAGAAATACATCACCAATTGCCAGAGTATGGGAATTGAGGTGGAAAAACCGGATATCAATCGCTCTGGGGTGGACTTTACCCCGGTAGAGGGGAAAATTTTGTTCGGACTTTCGGCGGTGCGGAATGTGGGGGAAACGGCGATCGCCTGCATTTTAGAAACCCGCGCCAAAGACGGTCCGTTTACCTCCTTGAGCAATCTGTGCGATCGCGTGGAACTGCGAACCGTCAACCGTCGCGCCTTAGAATCCCTAATTCATTGCGGCGCAATGGATTGCCTCAACCCCAACCGCAAGCAATCCATCGCCCATCTGGATACAGTCATCAAATGGGCACATGACCGGGCGAAAGACCGAGATAGCGGTCAAGGCAATCTATTTGATTTGCTCGGAATGGACAATGGTGCAGAAAATAACGGCAATCAGGGGGGATTGGAAAAAATTCTCGAACCCCCCTCGGTGGAGGACTATCCCAAACAAGAAAAACTGCGCCTGGAAAAAGAACTCCTCGGGTTCTACGTCTCGGACCATCCCCTCAAATCCGTGCGAAAAGCGGCGCAAATTCTCGCGCCGATTAATCTGAGTGCCTTGCCAGAACAACGGGAAAATAGCACTATCAGCGCGGTGGTGATGCTCAGCGAGGTCAAACCCCTGACCACGAGAAAAGGCGATCGCATGGCGATCGTGCAAATGGAAGACCTCACCGGTACCGTAGAAGGAGTGGTCTTCCCCAAAACCTACGATCGCATTAGCGCGTTAATCCAACCGGATACTCGCTTGATTGTCTGGGGGAAAGCAGACCGCCGGGAAGACAAAATGCAAATTATCCTTGAAGATGCCGAACCGGTGGAACAGGTGAAAATGGTGATGATTAGCCTCACCCCCCAACAAGCGGGCACCATCGAACAACAACACCGTTTGCGAACGATTCTGCAAGAACAAATCAGGGATAAAGATAACGCGAAAGTCCCGGTGGTAGCGGCGATCGGTTCTGCCTATCAGCGTCAGTTCGTCCGCCTCGGCGTTCAATTTCGCGTGCAAGACTGCGAAAGCGCCGTCAATGCCCTCAAATCCGCCGGATTTCTCGCCTATCCTCACTCCCTGACCAATGGGTGAGGAGAATTGCGAATTGAGAATTGCCCCACAGGGGCATATTCTCCCGGGGTCAATTCTTTACCACAAAACTACTTTTTTGTCAAGGACTCGGGGAAAAATTCTCCATTGCGATCGGACGTTATATGCAAGGAAGTGTCAGGTGGCCCGTGGCCACCCTACTTATTTAAGGCGCTTGCCAGAGTTTGATGGTTTCGTCGCCACTGGCACTGGCGAGGGTGGAGCCATCGGGACTGAATGCCACGGCAAATACTCGTTCCTGATGGTCGGTCAAGGTGCAAATGGGGGTGAGACTGTCCATATCCCACAGGACGATCGTGCGATCGCGACTGGCAGTGGCGAGCATCTTCCCATCGGGACGATAAACCAGAGAATTCACCCGCTCTGAATGGCCGTGCAGGGTACCGGTTTGCACCCCTTTGCTCGCATCCCACAATATCACCGTACCGTCGAAATTCCCACTGGCAACCGTCTTCCCATCGGGACTAAACGCCACCGCATTCACCAATCCCGCGTCGCTGTAGAGGGTAAAAAACGGCCTGCCGGTCATCGCATTCCACAGCATCAGGGTGGTGTCGCGACTGCCAGAGGCGAGGGTGGAGCCATCGGGACTAAACGCCACGGAATACACCCAATTTGAATGCCCCCGCAGGGTGCGAATTCGCTTGCCGGTGCTGCTGTCCCACAAAATCAGTTTGCGGTCCCAACTGCCAGAGGCGAGGGTGGAGCCATCGGGACTGAAGGTGAGGGAATTGACTAACTCGGAATGACCGGAAAACCAACCCCCGAGGGTGCGAATCCGATCGCCCCTACTGGCATCCCACAGAATGATGTTTTTGTCGCGACTGCTACTGGCGAGGAGGGGCGATCGCGGACTGAATGTCACGGACAACACTAAATCCGAATGACCTTTCAAAGTGCTAATCCGTTCGCCGCTCGAAAGATCCCAAATCATCACCGTATTGTCCGCACTACCGCTGGCGAGAGTTTTGCCATCCGGTGCGAATCCCACGGTCCACACCCACCCCACATGACCGCTCAGGGTATGCAGGCATCGCCAACGGTTGGGGGAGAGGGAAGCGGCGGGAATCTCTACCCCAGGTGCGGTGGCGATCGCCTCTTCTTGAAGATTAACCCGAGGTGGCGGAACTGGGGTGGGGAGGATGTCTTGCAAATCGGCGATCGCTTCTACAGCAGATTGATACCGTTCGCTTACCCGGTCTTCTAACAACTTATCCAAAATCTGCGCCAACCCCTCGCTGACCTCTCGTCCTTTTTGCTGCAGGCGATCGCGCCAAATCCAACGCCCGGTAAGCGGATCGTAAAGCTCGTCAAGCCATTCCCCAGTCAATAATTGAATGCAACTCACCCCCAAACTGTACAAATCGCTCGCCGGATATGCCAGTCCTCCGCGTATCTGTTCCGGCGGCGCATATCCTTCAGTGCCGATGGTACTTCCGGTCCGCGCCAAACCCGTACTCGCCAAATGTTTGGAAATGCCAAAATCCACCAACACCAGCTCTTCTCCTCCCCAGAGTGCAGGGGTCGAGGCGGGCACTGTCGCCTCGGCGACCCGTTGGCGAATGCTCTCGGGTTTGATATCCCGGTGAATCACATTCCGTTCGTGGATAAACTGCAAAATCGGCAAAAGCTGTTCGAGCAAAATACGAATTTTCCCTTCGTCAAACGGACCGTGACGTTCCATCTGTTCGAGCAAACTCGGTCCTTCGATAAATTCTTGCACCACGTACAAGCGACTGTCTTGCTCGAAGTATGTCAGCACTGTGGGAATTTGGGGATGCTCTGAAATGGCCTGTTGTCGCTTTGCATCTTGGTTAAAAACCTCGATCGCTTTTTCTAGAGTGCTGTTTTCTGCGCCCCCCTCCATTCCCGTCTCTACCGGTAAATATTGTTTGATGACCAAAACAGCACCCGGATTTTGTTCGTCTACTGCCAAAAAGGTTCGCCCAAACCCCCCTTCTCGCAACAGTTGGGTCGCACGATAGCGATTTTGCAGCCGCAACGCCGTTTCACAACTTACGCACAGGGTGGCGTGAGGGGGGTTTTGGGGATGCGGGCAGGCAGGATTAACGCAATAACTCATATCACCAACCATTTAACAGATGTTTAACTAGAATATTTCTGTGGTAGCATTTTCCCCCCAAACCGTTCAATCCCTACCGAACAGACCACTAGCCTCGAACTCACTTGCAAACCAATCCCCGGAAATTCACCGAATATTTTTTTACTTTTTTTTAGGTTTATTTTTCCCCTTGGCTTTATAATATTGCTTGCCAAATTTTCACCGTTTTATCCCAACTGCTGCTCACCAGTCGCGTGCCATCGGGACTAAATGCCAGGCCGGTTATCGGTCCGGAATGCCATTTTAGGGTAGCAAATTCTTCTCCATTCTCCACATGATACAGTCGAATCGTGCTATCGCGACTGCCGGCGGCGAAAATGCGATCGTCGGGATGAAGCGCCACCGCCTGCACCCATCCGGGATTTTGAATGCTGTAGATGACTTTACCGCTGACGCTTTCCCATAATTTTATAGTTTTGTCTTCGCTTCCACTGACGATCTGCGTCCCATCAGAGGTAAAGGCGATCGACCTCACCGACGCTGAATGACCGGTCAGGGTATTTTTTAACGTGCCGTTATCAATGTCCCACAGTTTGATGGTATGGTCATCGTAACCGCCGCCACTGGCTAAGGTAAAATCTTGCGAAGATACGCATACCGATTCTACATATCCCGTATGACCGGTCAGCGTCCCGATGAAATTTCCACTGTTTAAATCCCACAGTTTAATTGTGTTATCAAAACACCCAACAACCAGGATTCCATCGGGACTAATTGCCAGGGAAATCGCATATCCACTCAATCCGCCCAGGGTTCGCATCAAATTTCCACTGCCCAAATTCCACAGTTTTAAGGTATTATCCAAACTGCCACTGGCGAGGATTTGATTGTCGGGACTAATCGCCAGACAACTTACCCATCCGGTATGGGCGCTGAGGGTGCCATGCAGGTTTCCCGTGACGATATCCCAGACTTTAATGGTTTTATCGTAACTGCAACTGACCAAGGTTTTGCTGTCGGGACTAATCGCGACATCGATCGCGTAGTTAGAATGCGCCGTGAGGGTGTGAACGCATTTCCAGGTTTGCGGAATTTTGGCGGGGGGCGGATTGTTCGCTGAGGGGGATGCTGGGGTGGAAAATTGCGGGGGCAACCAATATAAATCCACTAGGGCGCGATCGGCACTTTCATAGCGATCGCTCACCCACTCTTGCACTAATTTATCTAACACTTTCCCCAATCGCGGATTAATCTCGATGCCTCGATTCATCAGCGCTTCTCGCCACAACCATCGCCCGTTTATCGGGTCATAAAGTTCGTCGGGATTGCGATCGCTGAGCAGATGAATGCAGGTAACGCCCAAACTGTACAAATCACTGGCAGGAAAGGCTTTTCCCCCGCGCAATTGTTCGATAGGCGCATACCCTTCTGTGCCGATTTTGGTCCCGGTTTTTACCAACACCGTGCTGGTTAATTGCTTCGCTACCCCAAAGTCAATTAATACGCATTTTCCATCCGGGCGGCGCAAAATGTTTTCCGGTTTGATGTCGCGATGAATGATATTGCGTTCGTGAATGTATTGCAATATCGGCAACAGATCGAGGAGAATCGCTTCGATTTCTGCTTCCGGAAATGCTCCGTTTTCTTCTAGGTCTTGCAACAGGTTTTTGCCATCAATAAACTGTTGCACTAAATACAGTCGCCCTTCTTGCTCGAAATCGCCAAATAAGGTGGGAATCTGCGGATGATCGCCGAGTTGCAACAAACGCTGCGCCTCTTGGGTAAACATTTTGGTGGCGGTTTGCAGCATGTCGGGATTTTGCTGCACTTGGGGTAAGGGCAAAAATTGTTTGATGACGCACTTGGCGTTGCGCCGATCGCTATCTTCCGCAATAAAGGTCCTCCCAAATCCCCCTTCCCCCAACAGGGACATCGCCCGATAGCGATCGTTGAGTTGCAGTTTGGTTCCACAACTGCGGCAAAACTTCACATTATCGGGATTTTCGGGTTGCGGGCACTGGGGATTCACGCAATAGCTCATCAGCAAAACACCATCGAGGCACTGTTTCTATCGTAATCATTTTGGAGAAGATTTCACTCCTCATTCGGAGTGATTTTTTTGCGTGGCAATTCTCCCCCCTGTCCCCCTTTCTCCAATTTTACTTCTTTTTTTCCTAACTTGATGTAAAATTCTAAGGTTTGCCTATACTCACTCCTCGGGTAGACATTGCCCATCGCAATTTCGAGGGTTTGTACTGGGGAAATGCTCGATCCACCGATTACGATTTTGCCGGAAAATTCTGTTTCAGGGGAATCGCAATTTCAACAGTAGTGCCCTCACCAATGGTGGAGATACACTTCATCGACCCTTCGTGGCGATTGACGATAATCGAATAGCTCATCGAGAGACCCAACCCGGTTCCTTTTCCAATGGATTTGGTGGTAAAGAAGGGGTCGAAAATGCGATCGCGCACCTCTTCGGGAATTCCGCAACCATTATCTGAAATGGCAATCCTTACTTGGCGAGCGCTCTCGTTTAATTGCGTCTGAATGCGAATTTGACCCGGATTAACAGCCATTTCACTCGCCCTGCGCTTCTGATTGCATTCTTCAATCGCATCAATGGCATTGACTAACACATTCATAAACACTTGATTGAGCAATCCGGGATAGCACTCCACTAAGGGCAATTTTTCATAGTCTTTAATCACTTCAATCTCATCATAATCGGCATTTTTCTGCAATTTATTTCGCAGAAGCATCAAGGTACTGTCAATCCCTTGATGAATGTCCGCCGCTTTTAATTCTGCTTCGTCAAACCGGGAGAAAATCCGCAGGGATTGGACGATTTTTTTGATGCGATCGGCTCCCATTTGAATAGAATTAAGCAGGTTGAGAAAATCTTCTCGGACAAATTCTAAATCCAGATCCTCTAATTCTTCTTCCAGTTCTGCCTCTGGTGTGGGATAATACTCCTGGTAGAGTGCGATCGCCCCTAACAACGATTCCGCATACTCCTTCGCTGGGGTAATATTTCCATAAATAAAGCTGGTGGGATTGTTGATTTCATGGGCGATTCCCGCCACCAATTGCCCTAAAGAAGACATCTTCTCAGTTTGCACTAATTGCGCTTGAGTGCGCTGAAGCTGTTTTAACGCTTGTTCCAGTTGATGGGATTTTTCTCTTTCTAGCGCTTCCGCTTCCATTCGCCCTTGAATTTCCCCCTGTAACTTCTGGTTGGATTGCACTAACTCTTCTTCCGTCTGGTTGCGGCGGATAATTTCTCTTTCTAATTGCTGATTCGATGCGCTTAACTCGTTTTTGCGCTTTTCTAGCACCTGTTTGCTTTGATTGACATAAAAAATAAATGCCACCAATAAAAATGCCGAAAAGGTTATCCCCAGTAGTTGAAGGGCAAAATCTTGGCGGTAACTGCGAATGGTAGTGTCGCATTCGTAAGCCATCAAATACGCAACAAACTCGCCTTGCACATTTTTAATCGGGACAAATGTCACCACATATCCTTTCCCCTCATCTTGCAAGGGAACCGCAAACGCTAAATTTTGATTTAACTTTTTCTGCACCAGGGGCTTCAATCGGCGATTGATAGATTTAATTTCTTCCCAAGACAATGGCGACTCTTCCGCATTTTCCGGGGAATTCAGCATGGCTTTTTCATAAAAAAAATCATCGCTAATATCGCTAGGGACATAATTATCCAACTCCGAGTCAAACACTTTCCGCCGTACCACGTCTTTTTTTAACATAAACGCATATTTTGCTGGAAAAAGTTGGCTCATTTGCTGTCGGATTGCCTGAAAGGAAATGCTGGTTTCCACACTTCCGATGTGGCGAGTTTCTTCTGTGGATGAGTTTTCTGGCGAAGCAAACAAGGGAAACACATATCTAAATCCGTTGTAAATTCTCCCTTCTTCAAATCCGGTGATAAAAGTCTTTTCGGTATTGGCGATTTTTACCGAATATCTGACATCAAAGAGGGGGTCGCCATATTTTGGGGGTCGGTGAAAGCGCAAGAAACTGGTGCCATCGGGCAAATGAAAGTGCAGTTGCTTCAGGTTGTTTTGCTTGAGATTTTGATAGGTGGGATTTAAGCGATCGAAGAGCTGGCGGCGCAGAGTATCGCGTTGCGCTTGGGTGGCGGATTCGGCTTGTTTGAAAATATCAATAACCTCTGGCTGGTTAATGACTTCATCGTAAATCGTTTGCGAGACCAAGCCATAGGTGTCTACGGTGACGAGATAGGCATCTTCTAGTTTTAATATATACCGGGACAAAAAAAGTGCTTCTTTTTCTTTGGCATGGTGCAGTAATCCGAAAACGGTTATGGCTTCTAAAAGGATAAACCCAATACAGTAGCCCGTACAACTGGCGAGGGATAGTTTGGGTTTCCCGAGTTTAGGTGGCAAAATTTTCATCATTTTTTCCGATTCAGGTTGAGCAGCAATGAGTGTACTCGCTTCCAGTGACGCCAATTTCTCCTGGCGATTTTTCTCTGGTGAAATCTGGTGGTTTTCGGTGGATGCGGACCGTTCATGCGATCGCATTCGCCGCCAAGGGTTCCGGGGGTCCGTGAGAATCGCCACTGGGGGCAGATCTCAAAACCGCCAATTTTTGATAAGATAGGGGTGGGTGATTTGATAAAGAGGAATTTAGTTGCGCTCAGAGCGATCGCTCTATCTAGTTTAGCTTCTCGGCGGGAAGCCCCGCGCTCTACCCGTGCTTGGTGAGCGTCGGGATGAGAGCCAGGGGAAATGG
>NZ_JAYFEQ010000616.1:0-10960 GCF_055795085.1 Phormidium sp. CCY1219
TGGTCTTCTGGTCAGGTGAGCTTGGGAAAATAAAGTCTTACCAAGCCCCTCCCTTTAGGGATGGGGTTCCTGACTATTTCCCTTGGGCTTTATCCCTTTAGAGTCCGGATGGGTGAGTGGTTTCTCTCTAAAGGGTAAACCGATTAAGGCAACCGCGCGGCTAAGCCGGATTCCGGAAGAAATGCCAGGGGATTGACCGCTCCTTGTTCGGGGAGATGCACTTCAAAGTGCAAATGAGGACCGGTGCTAAAGCCGGTGCTACCCATCTGCGCGATCGCTTGACCGGCTTGCACGCGATCGCCTTCACTCACCAGAATCCGGTGATTGTGGGCATACAGGGTGATGCTCCCATCCAGATGTTCGATCTCTACTAGATTCCCATACCCCCCCATATGCCATTCGGCGGTAATGACGATCCCCTCTGCTGCTGCTAGAACGGGAGTCCCCACCGGTCCTGCAATGTCGATGCCGTAATGCATCCGTCCCCACCGCCAACCATATCCCGAGGTGAAGGTTCCTTCTGCGGGCCAGATATACCCGTTCATCGTCGGTGGCACCTCGGGTAAGTAAAAGCTGGCGGCTGCTAGAGGAGGTAATTCAGCGGATAATGGCGAGCCGAGGGAGGGTTCTAGCAGTTCCTCTGTTGGGGTTATGGGTTCGGGGCGAGTACCCAAGAGTCTAGGCAATGCCGCGATCGCCTTTTTGTTCAGTTCGATCGCCGCCGCTAACGATGCTTCTTTCTCCGATTTTTCCAAGGGTGGCTGTTGCTGTGGCTGCGGTAAGTTCTCCGGTTGAACTCTCGGTGTTTGAGGCGGTGGATCCAAACGTTCCGCTTTCTCCTGAGCGTTGAGAGTATTCACGCAGCTCAGGGCAAGCAGAAGTGCTGTGGTAGATAAAATTCCTAGTTTCATGTTTGTTCACCTTACGATCGCGAATTACCCGGCAAGGAATCGTCCTGGTTGACCTGTAGTTTTACGGACAAGGTAAAGTTTAAAAAGCCTCAAACCCTTACAATATCGAGAGTGTAACAGTTTAGACACTGGCTGGTTGGTTTTCCTTAGATGTCTGACCTCTTCAGGCTTGCTGTGGGTTCATCAGGCTCAATTCCACAATTTTTTGTCCGCCAACGATAAATCAGTTACGAGCCTCCGAGTAACGAATTTTCCTGTCGTTCGGGCGATCGAGCCAAAAATGCGCCCTGTCTCTAACCGCGCACCCTAAATTGGAGAGACTTTTTGCTGGTTTTAACCTCATTTGGTGGTGCGGAGTTTGATTTTTCCGCGAACCCCGATAAATTTGAGGTTTTGTCAATTTCTCATTGAAAGATAGCACCCTAGCTCTTGTCACTCGTTATGGTTTACTCCTATGTCTATCATTATTTATTCTTAAGCTCATTTATTATATAACGCAAGGCTCAATGTAAAGGCATAGATAAGCTATTGTAAATTTAAAGTAAAGTTGATGCCATTGATAAGTTTTTCTGGCTCTAATGGAGCAAATGTGAAATTTAGATGAAATTTTCCTCGGAAAAAACCGCCGCGATCCAAGCCCAACCCATTGGGATTCTCCCACGAAGGCGGGCCGAGGTCTTTCTATGACCGAGAATTTCCCGTTAATCTCCCATTCGAGCGTTCCCACATAACCCTGTTTGGGTTAAAATGACCTGACATGTTACGACAAAATCGGCTGTGTTTTGTGACTAAAATACCAACAGCCTTCGCCAGATCGTTGTCAACAACTCGCCGTTAACCCTGTGGGGTCTAACAGAGGCTTGCACTTCCACACCCGCTCGTTGCGATGCCAGTTCCAGGCTCTAGAACCAGAAAGTGAAACAGCCTTGCGCAGGTTCAAGCAGTGTTTTCTGGATAGTTCCGAGGTGTAACATGGGCGATCGACCCCGCGCCGTGGAAGGCGTTGCGCGAACGCCCTGGTAGAGGCAAATTGACCCCGGGGAGGGCAATTCTTCGGGTTGACCCTCCATTTCCCCACTGTGGCTTTTTCCACATGCAGGCGGTAGGTTAATTAAAACGGCATGGAGGCGGCAATTTCTTTCCCACAAATAGGCGATAAATCGCGTCTGTACAAGAAGTGTAACGGGAGTCCTTTTGCCGCATTTCAGATGGTTTGACCCAAGCAACCTCAACTGAAAAAAATTTTTTCGATCGCCCCACAGGTATCCCCAGTTTGACCCTGTGGATCCTCAACCGTGGCTGGCGATGACAATTTCGGATCCACATCGGTCAAAAATCCGGCTCCCAGGGGTGGCTTTTCTCGCCGAGATAACCCCTGTAAAAGCGGACATGGCTGTACAGGCGGTTTTCTCATTAGACAAGTTAAATTTTTTGTGAAGTTCTTTGAAAATTTTTCGGGTGGGATTATAATTATGCCAAATTATAATCTGCTGAAAAATTCAGAAAACGGATAAAAGTGAAAGCTAGGGGTGACAATTTACGATGAACTTCAAATTGAATGCATTATTTTTACCATCCATATCAGACTATCAACGATTGATTATACTGATTCTGCGAAAAGCCCTATCATTGGAGGTGGCGATCGCCGTGGTGTTGCTGTCGGCTACCATGTTCCTGAGCGGATGCGATCGACCTGCTGTCACCCTACAATCTGATTCGCTGGCCAAAGTAGAAAAAGCGACCAAAGACTATCTGGAAAGTCCGGGATTTCTGAAAGAAGTGATGGGCGAGGGAGTCAAACCCCATCAGACATTTTGCGCCTATCAAGTGTATGGAATCGAAACCAGACAAGGTAAATTTTACCACTATTTGTGGACGCTTTGCCAGGAATACAATCTCACAGATACTCAGCTAAAATCAAACAGTGAAGTCAGTTTTCCCATCGCCCTCATCTTAGAAAAACGCGGCTTATTGTATAAAGTTATTCGGCATCAAATGCCGCGCGGGGGCGAACATTATTCTGAAGATTTAACCACCATTTTCCCAGACTATATATTGCAAGCGGTGCGGTTGCAATCCAACGATACCACCACAGTAGAGCGACTGCTGACCCGACTCGAAAAAGAAAACACACAAGCGGCTAATTCGTATTTTAAGATAGAGTCCCCATAAAAAATTCCGGTAAAAATAACCCTGGGGAGAGGTAGGCGTGCCTCCCCCACAGGTGCGGAATTTATCCCACTCAGGAAGAAAATCGGAAGCGAACCGAGGGAGAAAATATATCCCCGAAATGAGGGGGCGATCGCAACCCTTGCGCTCATTCCTCCCTGAAATTTTGCTTAAACATTAAACCGGAACAGCATCACATCGCCTTCCTGAACCACATAATCTTTCCCCTCACTGCGAAGCAAGCCTTTTTCCTTCGCCGCATTCATCGAACCACTGGCAACCAAATCCTCATACGCAATCGTTTCCGCGCGAATAAAACCGCGTTCAAAATCCGTATGAATGACCCCTGCAGCTTGCGGGGCTAACATTCCCCGAACAATCGTCCAAGCGCGAGTTTCTTTCGGTCCGGTGGTCAAAAATGTCTGCAATCCTAACAACTCGTAAGTTGCTTTAATCAGAGAGTGCAAGCCGCCTTCCGAAACCCCCAAAGATTCCAGAAAATCGGTGCGTTCTTCTTCCGGAAGTTCGATGAGTTCCGATTCCACCTGTGCCGAAATGACCACCACCTTGGCATTTTCCTCGGCGGCAAGTTCGCGCACCTGTTCTACCCATTGATTGCCCGTTGCCAGGTCATCTTCCGAAACATTTGCGGCATAAATAATTGGTTTGAGCGTCAGCAAATCTAACTGTTGAATCAATTCGGTTTCTTCTGCGGTTAAATCAACTTGACGCACTTGCAAGCCTTCATTCAACGCCGCCGCTAATTTTTCCAGAACCGCTAACTCGCTTTGGGCGTCTTTATTGGTGCGCGCTTGCTTGCGGGTGCGTTCCATTCGCCGCTCGATTTGGGCCAAATCCGCCAACCCAAGTTCCAGGTTAATCACCTGGATATCCTGCAACGGATCCACTTGACCGGCAACGTGAACGATATCCTCGCTTTCGAAACAGCGCACCACATGAACGATCGCGTCAACTTGGCGAATGTGGGATAAAAACTGATTGCCCAACCCCTCGCCTTGGCTGGCTCCTTGCACCAATCCGGCAATATCCACAAACTCGATGCGAGTCGGAACAATTTGCTCGGATTTAGACAGTTTGCCCAGCACTTCGAGTCGTTCATCGGGTACTGCAACCACCCCCACATTGGGTTCGATGGTGCAGAAGGGAAAATTTGCTGCTTGCGCTTTGGCATTGGCAACTAACGCATTAAATAAGGTGGATTTCCCCACGTTGGGGAGTCCGACAATTCCGGCTCTTAGCATGTTAGGAATGAAAGGTAAAAATTCGTAGTTGTCTGTGTGGAAATACAGTTAATCCCCGGGGAGTTAAGGGGGGAGTGACTCCGAATGAACTAATGTAGCAAAAAATGGCAAAATCACCCAGCGATCGCCCAGAGTTTGCTTCCCCGCGATCTTAATCGTGAACCGAACCATCGGGCATGGTAGCTCCACTGAGATTAGCATGAACGAAGCTTGCCCCCCGCAGATTCGCACCCGAGAGATTCGCCTCCATCAGATTGGCTCGATAAAGATTCGCCCCACTGAGGTTCGCGTTGCGTAAATCCGCTTTACTCAAATCGGCTTCACTCAGACAAGTGGGTTGGCTCGCCTGCTGATTTTGCAATTCTAGTTCGTCGCCGCGCAGAAACAAAGTAAACGGTCCGATGCGAATTTTTGCCCCATCCGGGAGTTCCATCGAATCGTTCACCTGCTGTTCGTTGACGAAGATCCCATTGGTGCTTTTGCGATCGCTGATGATGTAGTTTCCGCCTTCGTCAATTTCGATAGTGGCGTGACGGCGAGAGACGAAAGGGGAATACAATTGTAAAGTGACGCTTGAATCGCGACCGAGAGTGACGGGACACTTGTGTTTCAGGGAAACCTTGCGCTCCAGGGTTGCTTCTTTTTTGGGACTGGAGAAATCTGCCCCCACTAAAATGGCTTCAGTGAGATTGGCGCGGCTGAGATTCGTATCGCAGAGTTTCGCCCCTTTGAGATTGGCTTTTCTCAGGGTGGCTTCACTTAAGTTAGCCTCGACCAAATTCGCTTTCTTCAGGGAAGACTCGCTGAGATTCGTGCGGCTGAGATTGCTACCAGAGAAATTCGTGCCATCGAGTGTGGCTTTGGTTAGATTTGCTTCGCTTAATTTGGCATTCCGTAAATCTGCTTCGAGTAAATTCGCCTCGATTAATTTCGCCCCAAACAATTCCGCATTTCTCAAATCCGCTTTTTCTGCTTTCGTCCCGGTTAAGTCAGCATCGTACAAGCGAGATTCACTTAAGTTAGCTGTATTGAGTTTTGCTCCGTTCAGCTTGGCAGCATTGAGAGTAGCAAAGGAGAGATTTGTATCGCTTAAATTAGTCTGACTTAAGTTAGCTTCTGTTAAGTTAGCCCGGGTTAAATTCGCGCCACTCATATCGGCGCGGGTCAGATTGGCGCGGGTCAGATCCGCATCGCTGAGTTCCGCACGAAATAAATCGGCGCGAAATAAATCGGCGCGATACAGGTCGGCAAAATTGAGTTTCGCACCAAACAACTTGCCATTGCTCAAGTCAGCGCGACAGAGATGGGCATTTTCCAGATTCGCGCCACTGAGCTTGATCCCGCTCAGTTTGGCCTCATACAAATCCGCACAACTGAGGTCAGCATCGTACAGATCCGCCAGACTGAGTTCGGCAAACATCAGATCGGCCCGCACCAGGTAGGCACCCCTAAAATCTCGTTCTCCTGCTGCATAACGCTTCAGCAGTTCGTTAGCATCCATATCTGTATTTTAATGGTTGGCAATTCTTGAGATCTCTATCTTCCCAAAACAAAACCCCCGTTGCCTGTAGCCGATCGCCTGCAGCGCCACTAAAAGCTCCTTTAGGGGCGAGGAAAACGTTTGGCCACCAAAGCTTCGGCTTGCGCGCGATCGCGAATTTCGCCATCCACCGTTGCCGCCAAAACCACATCCAACATATCCTTGAAATGCGGTCCGGGTTTGTAGCCCAGTCTCTTGAGATCGTTCCCATTAAGCAACGGTTTAGCATCTGCCCATCGGGTGACATATTCCCAAATCCGCCGACGCAGAGATCGCGCAGCGTTCAGGGCAATCAACATCAACATAGCCACATCATACCCTTTCAGCAATCGCACCAGATCGCTGGGGCGCTGCGCCTCCCTCACCTGAGTGACTTGGGCTGACGCCGCCGCCAACCCTTCCAGGCGATCGATACTCTGCGCACTCAGTTGCAGATTTCTCGCCACCTCGCCCCGATAGGCCGGTGCCAAATGGGCGATGATGACTTCCAAGCGAATTTCCCAATACGCCGGTAAATGAAACACCTGCTTTGCCGACTGGTTTTTTCCCCTTTTTGAACCTTTCAAGGCCCCATTCTCCTTCACCACCACCCCTAAACTGCGAATCCAGCGATCCACCAACTGCAGCTTACGCCACAAATCGCGATCGAACGCCAAACTCGGATGAATGCAGCGCAAAGCATCAAACGATCCGAGCAGTTCCAAAGCCGGTTTCCAATACGGCGCTTGCAAAATGTATTTCAATTCGCTTTTCAGTCGCGTTTCCAGGGCGGGGACGCGACGATTTTCCGTCGCCGATAACTCGTAAATCCCACTTTCAATTGCCAGCCTGATATACCCTTGCGTCTGGGGTTCGATCTCGAATCCCAACCGTACCGCAAAGCGCACGGCGCGATAAATTCTGGTCGGGTCTTCGATAAAGCTATTGGCATGTAACACTCGAATCCGTCGGTCTTGCAAATCGAGCCATCCGCCGAAGAAATCCAACATCTCTCCGCGACGATTGGTTCCCGTGAGCCTCACCGCAAGGGCGTTAATCGTAAAATCTCGGCGGTACAGGTCTTGGCGAATGGAAGAGGCTTCTACCTCTGGATTGGCGGCGGGATAGGGATAAAATTCCGTGCGGGCGGTGGCAATATCGATCCAGAGGGAATCGAGTACCGGGTCTTTGTGCCACAACAAGGCAGCGGTTTGGAATTGACCGTGGGTGTCCAAGCGCGCCTCGGGATACTGTTTTTGCAGTGCTTTGGCCAGTTCGACCCCCGCACCGGCATCGGCGGCGCGATGATATCCGTCTACCACCATATCGATGTCGGTGAGCAGAAGTGGGGATTCTGATTGGGGCGCTGCTGCAACCTCGATTTGGCCGCCATCCTGGGTGGCATTGACAAGTACGTCGCGCACTGCGCCGCCTACCAGATAGAGGTGCCAGCCGCGCTCTTGCGCCAATTGGGCGGCGCGATCGAGCAGGTGCCACAATGGCGGGGCGAGGCGACGCGATAGCAGTTGCTCTAGGGATTGGGGTAACGGGCAATAGGGAGCAACGGGAGAGGGGAAGCTGGGTTTCTTGGTGGTGGCGTTTTCGTGATGCAGTTGTCGCAGCACGTCGGTACGGGTGACAATTCCCTGCAATTTTCCCCGATCTAAGACCGGAAGGCGTCCCACGTCGTAGGTGACCATAATCTCTTCGATTTCTGGCAGCGGAGTTTGGGGATCGATGGTTTTGAGATTGGCACTCATGTAGCCTTTGACCGGGGCGTGGGAAAATCCGTGGTGGAGGGCGATGTCGATATCTCGCCGGGAAATGACGCCCACCAGAAAGCCCTCGGCATCCACTACGGATAAACCGGAGTGCCCGTAGCGCAAGAGAATGCGTTGGGCTTCGTGAATTGTGGTTTCCGGGCGGATGGTTCGCACCGGAGAGGACATGAGTTCGCGCGCCACCGGTGGGGGGGGAATTTGCTGTTTGAAATGGTCTAGGAGTTGGGCGAAGGTGGCGCAGGCTTGGGTATCGCGGCGGGTGAGGGAGGCAGCCCGGGGATGACCGCCACCGCCCCAGGGTTGGAAGAGGGTTTTGAGATTGGTGCCCGGAATGCGCGATCGCCCGATAACCGTGAGGCGCTCTTCCTCTCCGTCTTTTAAGGGGAAACGATGTCCGAGCAGCAGGGCGTCACTCTCGGTTAAGTCGATCGCTCTGCCGGCTAAACTGGATAACCCAGGCACGTAATCTTCGCTCTCGAGCATGACGCTGGATACGGTATATCCCTCTAGGGTTTCGGTTTCCAGTCGATCTAAGGTGGTGGCCAGCAGGTCTTGCAATTGGCCTGATAATGCGGGTTCTACGTATTCCGCGATCGCCGATAAGGAGGCTCCCTGCTGCATCAACCACCCCAAGGCATTGGCATCCCGAGGGGTACTGTGGTGAAAGGTGAGCGACCCGGTATCTACATGAATGCCTAAGGCCATGACGGTGGCTTCCGCTACGCTGATAATGGCAGAATGTGGATTGTTCGGCGGGGGAATTAAAAATGGTGAATGGGGGTCTGGTTTGCGCTCTGTGGTGAATTCTGCGTTTTCTGTGGCTTTTTGGAGTTGTTCGACGATTAAGGTGGTGGCAGCTCCTACCGCTTCGATGTGGGTTTCCGTGGCGGGAATGTCCGAGTGTTCCGTGAAGTGATGATCCCACAAATAAATGGGTAAGGGTAAGTCTAACCATTCCCTCGCTTTGCCTAGGCGATCGCGCAGTTGGGTATCGACGATGGTTAACGAGCGGATCGCTCCTGGATTGACCGATCGCCGTTCGATGAGCGGATATTCATCCCGATGCAGCGCCAAAAACTCCCGCACCCCCGGATGACAACCGCCAGTCAGTACGATCCGGCTTCCCGGATGCAACCGCGTCAGCCCTACTGCTGCGCCGAGGGTATCGAAATCTGCTGTGGTATGGCACAAAATTAAATCCATTTCTCTTTCCTTTGTTGCTCAATGCTGCTGCAACCTGGTTTGGCAAACCGAATTGAGTGCGGCGCGTTCGTGTTTTCTTTCCTGCAAGATTTGTGCGCGATCGCCACTGGCTCTTTCTATAGTAAGTGGCTTTGACTCCTCTGTGCCGTAATGTAGCGTTGCCCAATCCCCTTCCCTCCCCCTTCCCCCCAATCCAACACAGCACGCCCGGGGAAAGGCTTGGATTCTCAATTCTGAGTTCCCAATTCCCAATTCTCAATTCCCCAGCGCTTGTCCTTTGTGGCGGAAGTGCTGTACGCTTTGCCAGCACGAAAGTTTTTTTGCCTCTATGAGAGCGGAGCGTTTTTTGGTAGCCTAAAACTGTTGAGCAAGCGTGCAACGGATCGGGCGAAAGCTTTTTCGGTTACGGGCGATCCCCGGGGGTCGTCGCGCCGGGGGCATTCCCCCTCCTTCTGGCTCAACCGGATATTATTCATGCCACTCTATTAAAGGGAGAAAGGAAAATGTCAATTCTATTTCAACTGGCACTTGCGGCTCTGGTTATCCTCTCGTTTGCAATGGTGATTGGCGTTCCCGTCGCCTATGCTTCCCCCCAATATTGGAATCAATCGAAACCCCTGCTGTTCATTGGTTCTGGGGTATGGCTGGCTCTGGTGGTTTTGGTGGGAGTCTTAAACTTTTTGGTGGTTTAAGCAACCTCAACTTTGGGTCGATCGCTGCGGCAGAAACTTTCTGGCTGTCTCTATGGTAGACACCCTCCAACCCTCCGGGGAGGATTGGCGCACATCAGCGATCGCCCTCAACCGCAATTTCATTGAGTACAACTGCAGAATTCTTCTATGGCTGTTTTCGAGGGAAGGTTTACCCACACCGAAGGCTTGCGCTTGGCGCTCGTTATCGGTCGCTTTAACGATTTGATTACCGGCAAACTACTACAGGGATGTCAGGATGCTTTGCAGCGTCACGGGATCGATGTGAATCCTCATGGCACCCAGGTGGACTATGTTTGGGTTCCCGGCAGTTTTGAAATTCCGATGATGGCGCGACAACTGGCCCTGTGCGGGCGCTACGATGCGGTGATCTGTCTCGGGGCGGTAATTCGCGGGCATACGCCTCATTTTGATTATGTGTCCGCTGAAGTTTCTAAGGGCATTGCCGCCGCTGGCTTTCAAACCGGTGTGCCGGTGATTTTTGGCATCCTTACCGCAGATACTATGCAGCAAGCCCTGGAACGTGCGGGCATTAAAAGCAATAAAGGCTGGGAATATGGAATGAATGCCATCGAGATGGCGAGTTTAATGCAGCAATTTAAGGGCAGCGGCGACGATCGCAATTCCCCCGCCGCAACCAGTGGCGATCGCGGTTTACCCGCCTCCCGTTCTCCCAACTCCACCACCCTCGAGGTGTCTTCTCAGTCAGAGTCAGACGGCTGAAACCCTCACCGCCGGAGAACTGCGAGCCTTACCGCCTTCCTCCGGCTAAAAAAATTTTCCAAAAGTGTTGACAAACTCAGAAGTTTGTGAAATACTAATAAAAGATTGAAATTTGCGGGTATAGCTCAGTGGTAGAGCGTCACCTTGCCAAGGTGAATGTCGCGCGTTCGAATCGCGTTACCCGCTCTATAACGCAAAACTAAAAAAATGGCAGTGGCGATATCGTCCCTGCCATTTTTGGCGATCGCAAAGGTGCAGATCCTCCGTGGCGTTTCCCAGACGGCAGGGGAACAGGGGAAACTGGATGCCCACCCTTGCCAGGGGGTAAATGTGGTAAATATGGTAAGATATCAACCATTCCGTGCGATTCGTTCCCGCAAAAGTGGAGGGTAAATGCCCGAAACGTAAGCGGGGCAATGAACACAGCCCCCAAGGCTGAACCCCCAGAAGACGATAAGTCTGATGGTTGGCCAAAACAAAACGGTATAAACCGATAAAAAAAAAGTCAACCAAAAACCTCGGAAAACTAAAGGTCAAGAGAATTTCACAACTCTTTACAAAATCCTTACAATCCGAAGGAAAACTGGGAAAACCTTGACAACTGGATGTCGATGGTGGTGAAAGCCCACCCCATGAAGTGTGTCATGTGAAAGCACCTCCCCCACGGTAGCGACTGGTCATC
>NZ_JAYFEQ010000617.1:0-14829 GCF_055795085.1 Phormidium sp. CCY1219
CTGAAGGTGGATGGGGGATACGAAACCTATTGCTTTGTCAGGGCGAATACGCTGTTTATAGAACCAACCAGAGAGCGTCCTTACTAATATTATTTGCCCAATCAGAAAAAGGAACAGGTGAGACAATACTTGGGGAAATACCTACACTCTAATAATTTTGGCATGTTCTTAATATCAAATAGGAATATCTGTGAAAATGAGTCCGCGTAAGCGGACTCATTCTTTTTATGAGGATTCTGGAGGATTTTATAGGATTACTAGAGGACGATTTGCCCCGAAAGTGGCTCAACCATGATAAAATGAAAAGCCGGGGGTCTGGTTTCACCACCGAGGGACGATCGCGCGAGGCTAAACTCATGCAAAAACTCACCGAACTCACGCAATTTTGGCACAACAGAAATGCCAGATTTCGGCGTTCTATAAAAATTATCTTTGCGTTGGGTTTGCTGGGGGTGACGGTGCGATCGCTTCCCTATCTCGCTCCAATTCGGGCGTCAGACATTGCCCAGACGGAACAAGCCATCACCTTTACAGACCGCAACGCCCTGCGGTTGGGCACCATTCTCACGCAGAACCAAGACCGCACCGCAGTCGTGCCACTCGATCGCGTTTCCCCCCACTTTATCCAGGCGATTATCGCCGCCGAAGACAAGCGATACGACCAAAATGGTGCTTTAGACGGGCAAGCGATCGCCCGGGCTATCCTGGAAGCCCTGCAAGCGGGAGAAATCGTCTCCGGGGCTTCCACCATTACCATGCAACTGGCGCGGATGCTGGAACCGGCCCCGCGCACCTTGCCCAATAAAGTGCGAGAAGTATGGATGGCTTGGCGACTGGTTGCCGGGATGAACAAAGCGGAAATCCTGCATGCTTATATCAACCGCTTGCCGATGGGGGGGAATGTTTACGGCGTGGAAGCCGCATCTCGCACTTATTTCGGGTTGCCCGCCTCGGAACTCACCCTCGCTCACGCCAGCCTCCTGGCTGCGATTCCCAACGATCCGAACCAGTATAACCCCAATTACAACTGGCGATCGCTGAAAAATCGGCAGCGATACGTGCTACAGCGCATGGTAGAAGACGGCTACATCACCGCCACCCAAGCCGATCGCGCCCATGCAGAGGAAATCCAACTGTTACTGCCCGATCGCGGCATTCTCGCCGCCCCGCACTTTCTCTTTTGGCTTGCCAACCAACTCCCCGACGATATATCTCACCTGCAAACTACCCTCGATCGCCCCTTGCAGGAATTCGTGCAAGCGCAGGTGCAGCATGTGGTGAGCGCCCTTGCCCCCTATAACGTGCATCACGCCGCCGCCTTAGTCATCCACAACCCCACCGGGGAAGTGTTAGCCTATGTCGGTTCTCCCAACTACTTCGCCGACGCGCAACTGGGGCGCAACGATGGGGTGCAAGCCTTGCGCCAACCGGGTTCGACCCTGAAGCCATTTTTATACCAACTCGCCTTAGAAAAAAACGCAGTCGCACCCCACACCATTTTAGCCGACGTTCCCACCTATTATGCCATTCCCGGTGCCAAACTATACAGTCCCGTAGATTTCAGCGAAAAATTCTTAGGTCCGGTGCGGGTGCGGGTGGCGCTTGCCAATTCGCTCAACGTGCCTGCGGTGCGGGTGTTAGAGCGCGTGGGCGTGGCGACTTTTCTCTTGCGCCTGCAGGAGCTAGGGTTCCACAGTCTCACTGAATCGCCGGAACATTACGGATTGGGATTAGCCCTCGGTAGCGGCGAAGTGAGCTTGTGGGAATTGGCGCGGGCGTATGTGACGATCGCCCGTCAAGGGGAGAGGATTGCGCTTTCCGTCACCGACGGCGGGAAAGAAGGGGAAATCCCCTCCCCCGATTCTCCGCACTCTCTCGCCTCTCCCGCCGATTGGGCGCTGATTACCGATATGTTGAGCGATCGCCACGCCCGCGCCCAAGCGTTTGGCGTAGATTCGGTGCTGAGTTTGCCCTTTCCCGCCGCCGTGAAAACCGGAACCTCTTCGGATTTTCGCGATACCTGGACCGTGGGATTTACGCGGGATTATACCGTCGCCACTTGGGTGGGAAATTTTAGCGGCGATCGCATGAAAAAAGTCTCCGGCGTGCGAGGTGCGGCCCCCCTGTGGAATCGCATCATGTTACACCTGCACCAAGACAGGGAACCCGCCGCCTTTCCTCCCCCGGAAAACATGGTGCAACGTCCGATTTGTGCGACAACTGGATTAAAACCCACGGAGGAGTGTTCCTCTGTGGTGTTGGAATACTTCGCCCCGGAAGATTTAACCGCCTACAACCAGGAGGCGGAATTTACCTTATCCGATGATTATAATGAATGGTTATCCCGACATAATCCGCCCAATTTTGCCAGCGACGCCCTAAAAATTGTCGTTCCGCAAAATGACGATTATTTTATTCGCGATCGCACCCAAGATAACCCCCGCTTGCAATTAAAATTGGCCGCCATCCCGGAAACCCCGGTGGAATGGTGGATTGTGGGGCGTCAGGGGAAACAACGCCTTGCGATTACCGAGTCTAGCGATTCGATATTTTGGCCGTTAACGGTGGGCGAATGGACGTTGGAAGTGAAAAGTGGAAACCGCAGCGATCGCGTTACCTTTCAAGTGCAACCCACCGAGTCTCTCCCCGCCCGTCGAGGATTTTCTGCGATCGAAGAATCTACCAATACCGAATCGCCATAGCTTATATATAGCGGTTCTCATATTGGCCATCAAATTGGCGATAAACGGATGTTAGCCTGGGAAAAGCCACCCACGAACAGCAATTAAATTGCTGTCATGGGTAAGGGGCAAAATTGAGATTTGAATTAATTCAAACTGCCCAACTCTGCTTTATCCAGTTTAGCTATATTGGTGTCAGGTGTGAAGCGAAAATCGTGGTTGTGTTTGTCATTTCTTCAGTTAAGAAGGTTGACGGATTCCATCGACTAGAGAAACCCTGCCATTTTTGGATTGCTTGTCCCTTCGGTAGACAATTCAGCGGGATTAAGCGCTGCTTTTGGTCAACAGGGAAAGGGATTTCGAGGTACTGAGGTTCTTGCTATTTGGCGCTTTTTCCGCCTCTACCGAGGAGGGCATTTCTTGCCAGCAGTTGGTGCAGAACCAGTAAGATCCACCTTTTCGGAAATGGCGCAACAAAGAGTTATTACAGCAAGGACATTGGTTGATTTTCATACTCATTTTCCTCCGGATTCGAGCTGGGATGGTCACGAGGCGATCGCCATTGGATTTTTGACGTAACCGTTGCGATTCATGCTAGACGCCAAAACTTTTTGGTAAGCGGCTTCGTATCCATCTACCATTTTAGCAATACTAAAATGATTTTGCACGAGATTTCGGCAAATTTGCCGATTTAATTGTTCTGCAGTAGGGATAGCCGCAATCATCTCCTCAATGCTGTTACAGATAATCCCGGTTTTGCGATCGAGGATAATTTCGGGAACTGCCCCTAAATTCATGGCAATCACTGGGGTGCCGGTACACATCGACTCGATCGTGACCAAACCGAAAGGTTCCCTCCAGGTGATGGGGAACAGAGTAGCCACCGCATTACCCAGGAGTTCCACCTTTTCTTGGTGGGTGGTTTCTCCGAGATATTCGATTTGCTCGCCGTCGATGAGGGGGGCGATTTCTCGGTCGTAGAACTTGCGATCCACCGGGTCTACTTTGCCAGCAATTTTCAAGTGCCAGCCGGTTTGTTTGGCGATCGCGATCGCATGTTGGATGCCTTTTTCCGGGGACAGTCGGCCTAAAAAGGCCAAATACGGCGGATCCTGTGGCTTCTCCACGAAGGGATAGGCATCGATAGAGATCCCATTATAAACCGTGCGAATGTAATTGAGTTCCGGGCCTCCTTCCCGTTGCGAGTTGCTAATGCTGATATATCCGAGATTGCGATACTGCTGATATAACAGGCGCGCCTCGGCGGTAAAATTCCCATGCAGGGTGTGAACTACACCGCACTTCATCAAATCCGAAAATTGCAGCGCTAGGTATCCATTGTGGAAATGAACCAGATCGAACTCTGAGGCCATTTCCGCCACCCGGCGCAGTTGCAGCATCTCGTAAACCCCCGGCTCTTTCACCGTGGGTTCGAGGCGTAAAGCCCGAGGTACCACAGATTCTAGCTTGGCGCGGGTTTGAGAATCCCCGGAGGCAAACAACGTCACTTCGTGACCGCGACGCACTAATTCCTCCGTTAAATGGCTCACAACCAGTTCGATGCCACCATAACCCGGGGGTGGCACGCGCTCGGCTAACGGTGCAACTTGAGCGATCCGCATGTATTTTCTCCTAATGTGTAAAGTAAGTAAGTAACAGTCAATAATCGAGCGTAACTTTTGGTAGAAAAGCATCTACCTATGGGAAGAGTTTAGGGCATAACCCCACTCAGTTGCCTATTTTTCCGCAGCATTGCCGATGCTGGTGTTGGCGAAATCGCACTCAGCAAGGTTTAGCTGCCATTTTACCGCTTCTGTGGTTTTCCATCTGAAGATTATCTCCAATCTTCCACCTCTGGCTAGTCGTATTAACCGTACCTCTGGCCATTCTCCCACCTCCGTGGCTTTTCCCGCCGTTATTTCGAGGCTTTTTCTTGCCTAGAATCTGCCTTGCTATGAGGCAAACCGAGAAGTTAGTTCTAGGTTGAACTGTCTTGCGAACCTGGGTTTAGCGGTGTAAAAGTCGGTTTTTTGGCTTTATAATTGCAAGGTTAATTAGTAAAGCCGATTCAGGTAAAAAGGATTTTTTATTGGCAGTGACAAAGTAAATCGGCAGACATGATTCGGTAAACCCTACCCCCAGAGTGATGCTTTTTGGTCTTTACTGCTGCGATTGGAGGAGTTTAGTATATGAGACTACCAATGTTTGAGGAGATTGGGGGGGTGGAAGAAAAAAAGAGGCAAAAAAAAGAGACGCGCGAGCGCCTCTTGCCTCCAGAAGGAATACTCATTCCGAATTGTTGATTGCGTCAGGAATGATTAACGCCTCAGCCCGTTTTCTAATTGAGCCGTTTTCACCCGCAGTTCTAAATTTCTCGAACCCCGTTGAACTTGGACGCGCAACGTTTGATTGACGCCGCTATTTTCTACTATATCCTGCAAGCGATCGGCAGTGGTTACGGGAATGCCATTCACCGACAAAATGATATCGCCGCGACGAATTCCCGCTCGTTCTGCCGGTGTATTGGACATGACGCGCATCACCAAAACGCCATTTACTTCTGGCAGCACAATGGTAGAATTGCGGTCTTCATTGTTCTGTCGGGCTAATTCTGGCGTCAGGGTAATCATCTGAATGCCTACATAGGGATGAGGCACTTGTTCGCCCCGCGCCAACACATCGGTGAGCGCTTTTGCCTTATTAATTGGAATGGCAAATCCGATGCCTCTAGCGTCGGGACGAATGGCGGTATTGATACCAATCACCTCGCCATTTTCGTTCAATAGCGGTCCGCCGGAATTGCCTGGATTAATGGCTGCATCCGTTTGCAGGAAATCCAGCCGTTTGTCGGGGACGCCCACTTGCGAGGAAGAGCGTTCTAAGGTGCTGATAATTCCCAATGTTACCGTGTTATCTAATCCGAGAGGATTGCCCACTGCGATCGCCCAATCTCCCACTCGCACTTGCGACGAATCTCCCAAAGCAGCCACCGGTAACTGTTCTCCGGGATCGTTAATTTTCACCACCGCCAAATCCGTCACCTCATCGGTTCCGCGCACTTCCCCCTCAAAGGTGCGTCCATCTTTCAGCGTCACCGTCACTTTATCCGCGCGACTCACCACATGAGCGTTGGTCAGAATCAAACCGTTGCTATCGATAATAAAACCCGAACCCTGACCCCGCAACAATTCTTCCCGAGGGGCAGGGATCGCGTTCGGACCGAAGAAATCCCGCAAAAAGGGATCCTGAAAAAATGGATCCGCGCGACGGCTAATCGTTCGTTCCGTATCCAGGCGCACCACCGCAGGTCCGATCGTTTCCACCGCCGCCGTAACGAAACTACCCCCGCGACGCAGGGTTTGCTTCGGTTGTAGCGCCAAGGTATCGGTGGGAGTGGGCATCGCGTCATCCCCCCCCGTGGGGGTGGCTTGGGCGTATAATCCGCTCAGGGGATGGAATGCCAGCAGCAGTGACAATAGCAGGCTAACAAAAGCGCGATTCATCTGGCGCAACCCACGAGAAATATTGGAACCATGCATAGTTTTTAAGCGTTTGTCAGTAGATTTTCAGGCAAACCACAGTCGCGATCGCGACAAGGTTTCGCCCTATTCTTATTCCAGCCTAATCTAACTCGGCTCTAGGCTCAATCCAACTGCGGATCGGTTCTCCTGAACTCGTATCGAATTGGCCAAAAAACCCCCTTTCGGAGAAATTTTACCCCCATCATGCCCTTTTCCCGCCCAGAGGCGATCGCCCCTCACCGCCCGCCGCAGTCACTCGGCAATTCCTTTCGCAAACTAAACCCCGGCGATTTTGCTGCTAAATCCTTTACAATTTATTCAAGAATTTTTTCCAAAAAAATGCCCAACTTCCCTTGACAAATCTGCCAATCTTATAGAGGATAATAAAGATGGCAAACATTTAACCCCGAAAAGTCGATCGCAAGCCACGCCATTTTTTATCAAACCGCTTTGGCAGGCACATAATCGAGAATTGGGTGCATCCCGCCAATCCGATTCTGCCGAAAGGCTTCCCTTCATCACCCTGGGAAAAATCAACAGGCTTGCAAGTTTTATTTCATCGGGGCAAAAATCTATGACAAGGGGGTAATGCTAGCAAGCGTTGATGAACGCCGCCGGGGGAGCGATCGCAACTTCAATCCGAGCAAATGCGTTGTCCGTGCCTTTCCCCGTTACTGCTGCTATTGAGGCTGAGAAATCTTGAGCAATTACGTTTGGCAATTGAAGCGCAGTTTATCCAGACAACTCCTCACGGGATTTGGCATTTCCCTGATCGCCGTGGGATTCACCACACTATGGCTGAATTATCGTTCGATTCATTCTGACTTAGAGCAGCAGGTTCAGAAACGCGCCGAATCGATTGCCCAAGGGCTAGAATTTGCCACAGAAGGCGCGATCGCAGTTGAAAATAACATTCAATTACAACAGATCGTGCAGAATTATGCCACCCTTCCCGCATTAGTGGAAATTGCCATTGTCAGTGCAGATGGAAAAATCATCGCCAGTAGTTCCACAATCGAACGAGAAGGGTTTTACTTTGCTTTGAAACCGGAACTCACACCAGCCCTGGCGCAAGCCTCGAGAAGCGGGGAAAAAACCCATCAGGAATTAAGATGGAGAAATCGAAGCGTTTTCGTGCAAATATTGCCCTTTACCCGGGTATTGTTCGATGAAACCGGGCGGCGGGCATTGGCGATCGCGATTCTGGATCTCGAGCGCATGCAGCAAGACGCCTGGGCCACCTTTTTCCAGTCTACCGTCACCCTAGTTGCTGGCATATTCCTCATTTTACTCTGCATGGGGTGGTTCATCCAAAAAACCATTCTTCATCCCTTAAAATGCCTGCATAAAGCAGCGCTCGACAGCCAAAATACGGGGAGATTTGCCATGCCTCCGGCGATGCCTGCCAATGAAATAAAATTTCTAGCCAGGACCTTCGAGACCATATTCAAACAACTAGAAACCCACGAACAACTGCACCGGGAAGTAGAACAGCGCAAGCAAATCGAGGCTGCATTGCGCGAAAGCGAAACCCGAGAACGGGAAAAATCCCAGGAACTCCAAAAAACCATTCAAGAACTGCAACAAACCCAAGCCCAACTGATTCAAACCGAGAAAATGTCCAGCTTGGGACGGATGGTGGCGGGGGTAGCCCACGAAATCAACAATCCAGCCTGTTTTATTTACGGCAATCTCGCTCATGCCAGTCAGTATTTTGAAGACTTGCTCGAATTAGTTTTCCTCTATCAGCGAACCTATCCCGAAGCCACGCCAGAAATTCAAGCGGCGACGGATGAAATTGACTTAGAGTTTTTAGTCAATGACGTTCACAAACTGTTAGCCTCGATGAAAGTAGGCACGGAAAGAATTCGCGATATTGTGCTATCCCTGCGAAATTTTTCCCGCTTGGAAGAAGCAGAACTGAAGTGGGTAGACATTCACGAAGGGATAAAAAGTACCCTACTTATTTTGCACAACCGACTGGACTCGCAAAGCGAAATGGAGCGCAAAAAACCGCCGATTGAGGTCATCGAAGACTATGACGATATTCCGCCAGTGTTGTGCTATGCCGGATTGCTCAATCAAGTATTTTTGAATATTATCGGTAATGCGATCGATGCCCTAGAAGACAAGCAAAAGCGGGAACGAGAAGAAAATACCGAGAATTTCTCACCCTGCATTCACATTCGCACGGAACTGTTAAGGAGAGATTCCCCCCAAGGAAAATCCTATCGCATCAGCCGCCATCAGGCCAGTGCGCTGGATGAGGAAAGTCGATCGCGAGTGGCGATTTATATTAAAGACAATGGAAAGGGAATCTCCGAGAAGATAAGCTCGAAGATATTCGATCCATTTTTTACCACCAAACCCGTAGGAAAGGGAACGGGTTTGGGACTGTCAATTAGCTATCAAATTGTGGTGGAGAAACATGGGGGAGAATTAAAATGCATTTCAGCGCCGGGAGAAGGCACCGAATTTATTATCGAACTGCCGATTGAGTAAAGGGAGGCGTGAAACTTCCGAGATTATCGAGACTTTTCCGAAACTAGGGAGGCGATCGCTGAATTAAACCCTAGAGCGCTGCAATGGGATAACCTGTAGATACCCATTTTCCATCGCCATTCCTATCCGCTATTGGCAAACTTAGGTGCTACACTAATCCCTTTGAGCGACATTAAAACAACAATCCCAAACCCTCTCCTTTGCCAATGCCAGCGAAAGCAAACGGTAAAGGAGACACAACTCAGTCAACAAAGGAAGCAGTTATGGCACCGATCGTCCAAAAATACGGGGGAACCTCCGTAGGTTCAGTAGAACGCATTCAAGCCGTAGCGCAGCGAGTTCGCAAAACCTGCAAAAGCGGAAACGGCGTAGTCGTGGTGGTTTCGGCGATGGGCAAAACCACCGACTCCCTGGTGAAACTCGCCAAAGACATTTCCCCCAATCCATCCCGACGGGAAATGGACATGTTGCTGTCTACCGGCGAGCAAGTGTCCATTGCCCTATTAAGCATGGCATTGCAAGAACTCGGGCAACCGGCGATTTCCATGACCGGCGCGCAAGTCGGCATTGTCACCGAAGCGGAATACAGCCGCGCCCGGATTTTGCGAATCGAAACCGATCGCATCAAACAACAGTTAAACCAAGGCAAAGTCGTAGTCGTTGCCGGATTCCAAGGCATTACCAGCCGAGAAAACCTAGAAATCACCACCTTGGGGCGCGGCGGTTCCGACACCTCAGCCGTCGCCCTCGCGGCAGCCCTGGAGGCCGATCGCTGCGAAATCTACACCGACGTCCCAGGAATTTTAACCACCGATCCCCGTCTGGTTCCCGATGCCCGACTGATGAGCGCAATCACCTGCGATGAAATGCTAGAACTCGCCAGTTTGGGTGCGAAAGTCCTGCATCCGCGTGCGGTAGAAATTGCGCGCAACTATGGCGTTCCCCTAGTCGTTCTTTCCAGTTGGACCGAGGACCCGGGCACCAAAGTCACCTCCGCCACCCCCACCCCCCGGCCCCTGGAAGGGTTGGAACTGATCCATCCGGTAGATGCGGTAGAATACGATCGCGATCAAGCCAAAGTCGCCCTCTTGCGGGTGCCCGATCGCCCCGGAGTCGCCGCGCGCTTATTTGGCGAAATCGGCCACCAAGAACTCAACGTGGATTTGATCATCCAATCCATTCACGAAGGCAATACCAACGATATTGCCTTTACCGTAGGGAAAAACTGCCTGGTTCGCGCCGAAGCCGTCGCCGCCGCGATCGCCCCGACCCTTCGCACCCACCCAGAAAGCGCACCGGAAGAAGCCGAAGTGATGGTCGATCGCGAGATTGCCAAAGTCAGCATTGCCGGTGCGGGCATGATCGGGCGTCCAGGTGTGGCGGCGAAAATGTTCTCTGCCCTTGCCGAAGCGAGAATTAACATTCTGATGATTTCCACCTCCGAGGTGAAGGTGAGCTGTGTGGTGAATGCAGAAGATTGCGATCGCGCGATCGCCATCTTATGCCAAACCTTTGAAGTCAGTTCTTCCCCAGTGGAGGGCAACGCGGTAGGGATTTACACCGCTGCCGATCCCCAAGCCCCGCCGGTGCGCGGCGTGGCATTGGATACCAACCAAGCTCGGATCGCGATTCGTCACATTCCCGATCGCCCCGGCATGGCGGCCAAACTCTTCAGCCTATTGGCCGAAAAAAATATTAGCGTGGATATGATTATCCAATCTCAGCGCTGTCGCATCCTCAATGGCATTCCCACCCGGGATATTGCCTTTACCATCGCCCTCAGCGACGCCCCTGATGCCCGCAAAGTCCTTACCCCCGTGGCCGCAGAATGGGGATTTGGTGAGATTCTCGTGGATGAGGCGATCGCGAAAGTCAGCATCGTCGGCGCAGGCATGGTCAACCAACCCGGGGTCGCCGCTCAGATGTTTGACGCCCTGGCAAAAGAGCAAATCAACATCCTTTCCGTCGCTACCTCGGAAATTAAAGTTAGCTGCGTGGTCGAGCAGTCTGAAGGGAGCAAAGCTTTGCAAGCGATTCATGCCGCCTTTAATCTGGCCGAAATCTCCTCGGTAGAAGTGACGGCATGAGTAACGTGGTGCGTTCGCCATCGGCGAACGCTTTTTCACCCTGGTGGTTTATTCTTGTTCTTTGTCCGCCTGTTCCGGGATTAAGTAAATTTCCTTCAACTGTTCGAGAGTGAAATCAAACGCCGCGATCGGTTTGCGGAAAAAGGTGGGAATTGTCAGCACTTTTTCGGGACGACGAGTATTTGGCTCTTGTAAGAGTTCTTCGATGACCTTGAGATATTCTCTGCCGGTGGAGTGCCAGGTGTAGTCTTTCAGCACCAACTTTTGACAGCGCGATCGCAAGTCTTTCCAGCGATTCTTATCGCCAATGAGCTCTTCGAGTCCTCGGGCAATATCTTGCGGATCCTCGGGATCCACCAGGATGGCATATTCCTGATGTTCGGTTTTCAGAATTTCCTTAAGACCGCTCTTTTCCGTCACCACCAAGGGCAATCCCGCCGCCGCTGCTTCTAACGGCGCAAGGCCAAACGGTTCGAATAAAGACGTCAGGGCAAATACCGATTGACGCTGGGCAAGCAACCGATAGCAAGCCGCCAAAGCGGGTTGATCGGGCAGGGAAAAGGCGCTAATCTTGCCCCACAAGTTCTTTTCTTTCACCACTTTGCGGATCGGCATTAACACCCGTTCCGTTTCGTCGTCCGGGGTTTCTTCCTGGAGGGGATTCTCCAAACCGCTGGTAATCAGCACCAAATTTGCTTGTTTTTGCAGGGTTTCGCTACAGGCAAATGCATCCACCAACCCTTGCAGGTTTTTCTTGGGCGCAAGCCGGCTCGATGCTAAGATGACTGGCAACTCGAGCCGGTCTTCGTCTAGGTCTCGTTTCATGCGATCGCGCACGATCTGCTGCGTTTTCTCTTCCGACGGGCAAGTGACTTTGGCACTGAAGGTGTTGGCATCTACCCCGGGTGCGATAATCGAAAACCGCTTGTCCTCTTTGACATTGACGGCACCGCGATAGGCATAATGGCTGTATTGCTCGAAGCGTTCCCCTTCGGTACTGGTAATGTTCACCGCAGACCGATTCATGCTCAGGCGTTCTGCCACCAGGCGACGGGCAAAGCGGAAGTGTCTGTCCATGCCTTCGATATTCTCCGGCGCAACTTCCAGTTTGTCCATTTTTTGGGCACCCAGGGAATGTCCGGTGAAGGTAAAGGGAATCCCGGTTGCCGCTTCGAGCAAAACGCCGCACAGCCCCCCGTCGCCGTAGTGCGCGGTGAAGGCATGGGGAAAGCCTCCTTCGGCTTGGTACAATTCCATGACATTGGGCACCCAATCTTTAACCAGATGCCGCCAGAGGGATTCTTTTCGCAGAAAGTGTTTCGGTCCTGCCGGTAAGCGGATGATGCGGACGTTTTCTACGTTGGGATAGGAATCGAATTTGTCGGCAAATTGGGGCCATTCGGAGTCGATAATCTGCCGCGTGAGTATATCGACTTTGTGCCCTTGCTCTGCCATCGCGATCGCCACATATTTGACGTAAACTAACTGGCCCCCAAAGTCCGGATGTTCGGTTAGGTGACTGTCGTGGGGATCGAAATTCCCCTGGGGATTAAGAAATGCAATGTGCATGATGAAATTCTAATTTTTTCGTAGTACGTCTGCCTCAAGTTTATCGGCTCTCGCAGTTCTGTTGCCACGATCGCCGGAAAACTGTAGGTAAAGTTTTTTTCTGAGGCCCTAAGACGGGGGCAATATCTACTCCCCCCCCATTCAGTCTGCCCAAATCTGGTGTTGCCTATCGCGGTTGCTTCCCTGCCTTTTTTCCCTATCTGCGATCGCAACCCTTCTCAGGACACCCGCCCCTCAAGCGCAAATTTCGGGCTTTTTATTTTCTGTGGCTTCTCTTACAATTCTAAAATCTGATGATTCTCCTCTTTTGTGATGTCCCCTAGACTTTTAGACTGATAAAAAGGGCTGTTTGTGATGCTCAGTCCTGTCAGTTGCTACTCTAGAAGTTGAATTCACCCATCGGATTATGAATCAAACTGTGGAAAATATTCGTGCCCTTGATGAAGAACTGTCGAAACGGCATATCGATTTGGATCCGGGCGGCTATTTCATTATCTATCTCGATCGCGATGCCAGTTTAATTTGTGCTAAGCATTTCAGTAACGAAATTAACGATCGCGGTTTGGCGGTAGACCCGGAAACGGGCAAACCTATCCCCGCACGCGCAAAGGTGGAACGCACTCCGGAAACGGTTTACACCGCCAGAAGCGCCAAGGAGCTGTGCGTCAAAATTTTTGAAGGCACTCAACCCTCCCCGGTAACGATGCTCGATCATGCGGCTTATCTCGGGCGGGAATTTATCCGCGCTGAAATGGCTCTGGTTAATGGCGAGGACTACGTTCAGGATTAATCCCTCTCGGGTACGATTTCCTGCTTCCTTTATCATTTAATTTGCATTTTCGGCAGAGTCTCTGTGGCTGTGTTTGGACTCCATCTTTCCCGGTTGACCCGCCTCCCGGGGCAAGAGCCTCAAAATGGGCGTTCTCCTTACTGAAACCTCCTTTTATAAGGCGGTGGGAAGAACGATCGCACCCTGATGTTCAGCGTTAATTTCCGGTGGATGAGGCGCGGGTTTGACTGCGATCGCATGGAAAATCTTTATCCTAGATTTGGGGGATAGTATGCAAATTAAATGTTTTTTGCGGCAGAGGCGAGGCCATCGGTTCTGAGTGCTTCTCCCCAGGGGGCGCACTGCGGTGCGCCCACCCGTAGCGGATTGGCAATGGTTCCCTGGGCAATTCGGTTACTGCAAAAAGCCTCCTTGATAAAAATAATAGGTGGCCATTGGAATAACGGTTGCCAACACTAACAACACCACGACCACCACTGTGGCATTTTGGGTGTCGGTTTCTTCCGCCGTGGCAAAGGTGCGTTCCACATTTAGGGTATCTTCCTCTGTGGGCGGACCGGGATCTGGCTTTCCAGATAAGACGGCGATCGCGCGATCGCTGGCATCGGAAAGGGCTTGATTGTACTTATCCCCCTCCCTTAACGGCACTTGCAAGGTGTCTTGGGCGATGCTTTGCGCGATTTCATCGTTGAGAATCGTTTTGACTTGCTCCCCGGTGTGAATGGCTGAATTATTCGTCAGGGTATCGAGTACCAACACCGTTTGATTCTCCCCCGCTTCCGCCGTGGGAAACCATTTCTCAAACAGCTTGTCGGTGAAGCTTTCTGCCGTTTCTCCATAGTCTAACCGCCGAATGGTGACGAAGCGAACTTCGTTCCCAGTTTCTTGGGCTAGATTTTCCAAGGCTTTGCCGATTTTATTTTCCGTCAGGGGGCTGAGAACCTCGGCATCGTCAATCACCCAGGTGCGATCGCCCGGGTTCAGATTCGGCATTTGATAAACCCCAGTGGCTCCCACCGGTGCCGCCACCACCAGCATCCCCACAATCAGCGCGATCGTCGCAATTATCAGGCGATCGAATAACTCTCCCGCCCGCTTCATCTTCAATTTGAAAACTTGTCTCATAAATCTGTCCCAATGCCAAAAGTCTTTTTATGAAGCCTCCCCCACCTGAATTGCGCCCGGTGGGGGTGTCACAATGCGCGCCCTGGAACTGCGGGAGTCCACAGGTCACACAGACAGGCCCAGCTTCTAGGCGAACGTCCAGAACGTTTGCTGGAGTTGCCTCACGGTCATTTCTGCGCGTGAGCTTAAGAATGCCTCTGGCAGCTATTAGCGCGCCATTCAGGTCGCCGTTATCGCGCTTGCCAGAGCTAAATTTTGCTAGTCCATAGTTCTTTGGGTCACGCTTTACCTTCCCAGAACTGTCATCACCTAGCTTAAAAGTGTATGCCGCAACCACATCGAGCACTTTGCCGTCAACACGAAGCCACTTCATCGAAAATTAGGGGTTGGTAAGGGGGGCAAATGGAAACCCCTGTCATTTATGTATGGGGAGGAATTCGCCCCCCCTTACATAAACAGCACTCCGACAGGACTTCGTTTTTTTAGAAAGTACAAGGCTCCATTTCCCGGTGTACGACTGCTTAAAATTGAAACCCCTACCGCCTTGGATTTAC
>NZ_JAYFEQ010000618.1:0-10487 GCF_055795085.1 Phormidium sp. CCY1219
TCTGTGTAAGGGGGGAGAACTCCTCCCTACGCATAAATGACGAGGGTTTCCGTTCTCCCCCTTACCAACCCTAATTTATGATGAAAGTGTTCTCTTACTTGCTCAAAAGTGGTTTGTGTTTGACTCTGCCTGTGGCATTGTCCCTGGCCATAATCTTGGTGCCCAAAACCTCAGGGCGATCGCAAACCAATCAGTCCGACATCACCGGACCGACTTCGACCACCACCACCACCACCAATAACAACACCACCATCACTACCACCACCACCGTCATCAGCACCGGTGGAACCAATCAATCCGATATCACCGGACCGAACCCCCCCGCAGGGCCAACCACCGGTGGGACGAACCAACCCGGGTCAGGCACCGGTGGTACGAACCAATCCGATATCACCGGGGAGAATACTACCACCACAACTACCACCACCACCATCAGCTCTCAAACCGGCTTTGAGATGACCATTAACCGTATCGAGATCGAGGCGGGGTCCACCACCACGGAAAACACCACCACCACAGAAACAACCAATCCGGATACCACCGAAGAAGTTCCCACCCTAGAGGCGGTTTCCCAACCCACCTCCGAAATGGCGGAAACCACCGAAGCGGTTGCGCCAACCCCCGCACCTCCGGTGAATCCCCCGGTGGAAGAAACCCCGGTAGCCGTTTCCCCGCCCGTCTCCTCCCAACCGAATCCCGACACGGGAGGCAATCCTCAAACCCCCAACCCGGTACCCACCCCCACTATCACCCAAACCGTGGATCTGGCAGTGGGGTCGCAACGGATGTTCTTCGTAGTTCCCTCCAATCGCCGCCTGGTTCGGGGCAATGCGTTTAATAGCTTAGTCGGATTGGCGAATCTGAGTGCTATCCGAGGGTTGCGGGTGTTAAGCGTCTGGAGTTGGGGCAGTTGGGGCGGGATGGTAGTCCGCCTCAACGGACGCAATATTTTCATTTCCCTGGTCGGCGTTTCTCCCGGGTCTTCTCAGTTTTCGCCGGTCTTGCCCATCGGCATGCAAAATGGGGCGTTTAGCTTTGTTGGCGTGGCCAGTGGGGCTTGGTTTGACCCCCCGACGGCGGAAGGGTTCCGCTATACGATGACTTCGGATTCGTTGTTTACCAAAATTGACGATTTCCCCACTGGTTTCCCAGAGAAGTTTACCGTGTCTGTGGGCGATCGCGTCTTAGGTGAATTTGGCCCGGGTGATACGGTGGACTTTACCGACTTCCCCGGCGGCGGTGTGGAAGAATTTACCCTCACCGGGATTACCCCGTTTGTGGATCCGGAAAATCCAATGGCCTTCCCCCTGAAATTGTCTTTCAATACTGAAACCGCCGATTTCACGATGGAAGCGAT
Source organism: Phormidium sp. CCY1219 (assembly GCF_055795085.1). Taxonomy (NCBI): domain Bacteria; kingdom Bacillati; phylum Cyanobacteriota; class Cyanophyceae; order Oscillatoriales; family Oscillatoriaceae; genus Phormidium; species Phormidium sp. CCY1219. Next base: position 1,358 of record NZ_JAYFEQ010000618.1, read on the forward strand.
TCAAAATCCGGAAGCGGTGGCGTATTATGAGGAAAATCCTCCCGCCCCGGGTCCGTTTAAAGTGACGATCGCCAGCCCCGATGGACCGATGGAAATCGCCCCCACCTCCACCGCCGCCCGGTTGCGCGAACAAGCCGATCGCCTCGCTTCCGCAATTTCTGACCCGGGTGATGCAAGAGCCTTCCTGGAAAATGTGGCCACTGTGGAACGGGATTTGCAGACCTTTAGCACCGGCTTTGAAACCCTGTTGCCCCAAGAAGGCGGCTTGAATGCCTCCGGACTCAATCCTTCCGTCGCCGCCGTGGAACGCCTGCGCGGAACCTTGCCCTCGTTGCTGACGCAGTTGAGTGCGCTGTCCGATGATGCATCTGAGGAAGAAGCGATGGCGATCGCTACCATGATTCGCGAAGTAGAAGGGATGACCGCGTTACTCGAAGCGGTGACGCCTATGCTCAATGAAATGAGCGAGTCCCTGGCGATCGCGCGCTAGTCTCCCTCACTTTTTTCGCCCAGCTTCACCCCTTGCCCCTCTGGATTTTCCCGAGGGGCAATTACACTTAAATTGCATAATCAGTATCGCGCGATAAATTCCAAACGGGGGAATAATTAGCCCCAAAACCAGTAAAAAAACAGATTTATCGCCTTTTTTTACCTCTAAATTCCTAAATATTGTAGAATTCGGCACTGTCCCTTGTGCCAGAGCGGGCTGAAATTTCAATATTATGCAAACTAAATGTGTAGACAGGGGGAAGGTTTCAGGGAGACGAAAAGCCCTTGGGAGTCGAGTGCGATCGCGCGGTAGATGCCCCTGATGAGGGTATATTTCGCGGTACAAACTCTCCGGGAAGCCTCCCGCCCCGCTGAACTTAGAGCATCAAGGTGGCCTGATTGTCGATAAACTGGGGAGTGCGATCGCTGGCGAGGGCACTAAAGGTTTGAAAATAGCGGCGGACGTGGGGGGGAAACTGGGGAAAATCAAAGCAACCATCGCCATTGGCAATATCCGCCCAGAAATAGCGCAAATGGGGGGCGAGTTCCTCCGCCTGTTCCGGGGGCAGATTTAACGGCGGACAGGTGAGCAACTTCATCATAAACGGGCCAGAGCGATCGCCCATCCACTCTCGAGAAATTTCCCCCAAAGCAGGCCATCCCGGTACTGATTTTACCCGATGGGACTCAATGTGCAAACACCCTTGCCCCCGTTCATCCACCGCATACTCCAGCACCCGATAGGGATGGGGATAGCTCACCAAAGAACCTGTGGTAATATCGTACAACCCGTCAGCATAGGCCACATCTTGCACGTGCAAATGTCCGGTAAAGACGAAGTTAACCCCTGCCGCGCGCAACATTTTTCTCAGGCAGGGGGCATTGTCCAACATATAGCGCCGCCCCATTGCATGGGTAGACTGTCCCGGTAAGTGTTCTAAAACATTGTGGTGAATGGTCACTAAAATCAGCTCATCCGACCCTGCGCGATCGAGCACCCCCTGCAACCATTGCAACTGTTCCTCATCCATGCGCCCGATCTGCTTGCCCCTTTCGTCAAATTGATTAGAATTGAGGCCAATCAGGCGCACCCCCGGGAGCACTTCATGGCTGTAATAAAGTTGCTCTGGATTGTCATAGCCGAATTTAAGGTAATATGACGGAAAATCCGTCAACCCAATCGACCGATGGTTGGCGAGTTCCACCGCGACGTCATGGTTTCCCGGAATGACATACGCCGGAAAGGGCAAAGCCGCCAACCGTTGCGCCAACCAGGCGTGATTGTCCGGTTCCCCATCCTGAGTTAAATCTCCCGGTAACAATAAAAAATCGAGATTCAGGGTCTCTAAATGCTCGAAAACTATTTCCAAGGCGGGAATGCTGATTTCCACTAAATGAAATCGGTTGGCTATGTCTTGAATCGTATGGGTCAGGGCAACATGAGGGTCGCTGACCACGGCAAATCGAAATTGCTTAACGGCTTTCTGACTATTTCCTGGCCCAAGCATCTTTAACGTCTGAGTTATACAATAAAAAGCGTCAATTTTGGCAGCATTTTTCACCAAACTGTTTCAAGTGTAAATTAAATTATCCTCCTTTTGTCCCCTAGATCCACTATCCCCAAAACCCCATGAGCGAATCAGAAAACCGCACCAACCCCAACTATAGCGAATCGAATCAACCGCTCGAAGAGGCTGCATCCACGCCGCCGGAGGACGTCGGCGATCGCCCAGCCTCCTCCGCCGAGGCTTCCCCCAATACTGAACTCGGGGCGCAAGAGTGGGAAACCGTGGACTTTCCTCATGCGATACGAATTGCGGACTTGTTACAATCCGGGGAGGCAGATGAAGCGCCCACTGCGGATTCGCCCCCCGGGGAAATGACCTTTGACCCGGCGATCCCAGAGAATGTGGCCTTTTCTGCGCCGGGGAAATTGTTAAAACCCTCGGCGGGAGAGGAAATGCCCTCGGTACCGGTTGAGTCGCGATCGCCGAACTCGCATCCGCAGACGCCCGGAGAACGGGAGGCCCTTCTGGAACGGTTGCAGCAGGACAATGGGGAACTACATCACCGGGTGGAACAACTCGAAACGTTGCTGCACGAAACCCGTCAGTCTTTGCAACAGCAGCGATCGCAAGCGTTAGACCGCCAAAAGTTATTAGACCGCCGCACTGCTGAGTTGAAAACGGCTCGAGAACAAGGAGAGCATTTGGCGCATCAAGTTAACTCCCTAACGCAACAAATTCGGGAACAAACCAATGTCATCGAAGGTTTATCCGCTGATTTCCAAACCAGCCAAGAGCGTTTGGCGCGGATGGAACGAGAATGCGCTCTGACTCAGGAGCGTTATAACGAGCACTCTCAGATGTTGTTGCAGACTCAAAATCTCTGTCGGGATTTGCGATCGCGCCTGCACCGACAACAACGCCACACGTTACAGTTTAAGGCGGCGTTGGAAAAATGTATAGAAAATCCCCAGGAAAATGCGAAAGCGGCGATCGCTGCAGTGGGCGAACCGATGAGCGCTGGGGAAGTGTCTTCTGGGGAAAGTTCTGAGCCTTCTGCCCCTGGGGACAGTTCTTCTACGGGTATCGTTCCGAAAGCCCAACCCATTGCCCCTTGGTCAGCGCCAACCGATTCCGAAGGGGTGAGCATTCTCACCGCGCCTCCCTCGGGGAAACCGCCTGCTGATTTGTCTCGCTACCGCCTGCAGCCTCCCGCCACTGGGGAAACTTTGCCCCCCGCGACGGCGGAGGCGTCGGAAGAGGGGACTGTTGCACCGCCCTCTTCCGCGCAGATGGAGGAGAAATCCCGCCGAGAGGATGGGCCAATGTGGGAGGATTTGGATCCGCTAATCCAGCGCCCCCAGTCCCCGGGAAGCAGCGATCGCTCTTCTGCACCGGATCCTTCCTCCCGGGAGTCTTGGTCTGCTGAGGTGCCTTCTCCCCTGACGCCTTTATCGAGGTCGCAGAAGCCCAGTTCTACGCCCAAGCCCCCGCAAACGCCGGCTTCTCGCGGGGGAACCAGCGAAGAAGAGCTATTACTGAAGGCGAAAGCCTACGCGCAGAAGCTAGAAGGGTCCTCTTCCCAGGAGTCGGAGGCGGTTTCAGCTGCACCGACAGAACCTTCCCCCAATACCACTGTCACCACTGCTAGTTCTACAGAAGAACCGAATTGGCCCGCACCGGTGGTCTATCCTTTGCGGGGAAATGGTAAAAAACGTCGGTCTTTGTCGGCGGTGGAATTGCCAAGTTTTCCCAATCAGAAGTAGTCGCGAGATTGGTAGGGCGCACCACGGCGGTGCGCCTCTCGGGAAAGGGGAGAAATTGTGGGGCGATCGGTTCTATTTGCTGGGCCTCGATGAGCGGTTTGACGGTGGAGAAGGCATCAGTCGAGATAATTCCCCCCTGGATTGGGTATAGCTGTAATGGGAGGGGTGGATTTCTGCCTCTGCGTTTGGGATTGACAGGGATTGGGTTTTGTGGTATAGCGAGGGAAGAGTTTTTTTCGCTCGGCACACCCTTGTGGCCATTTTGGGTCGTCGGTGTGGCGACGGCGGCGCTTAATTTCTCTCCTTCGGATTTTTTTCATTGGCGGGTGAGGTGAAGGAAAAAAATTTGTCCCTTCCGGGGGTTGACAGGGAGTAAAAGTGCGCTAAGATTCCGGGTACAGAATTAAAATTTCTTAACGAAAGTTAACAAAACCTGCGGATTTGTTCATGGCAAGGAGTGTGACGAGATGAATTATCAGATTCCGACGAGTTACCAGGAAATTGTTGCCCTGCGACAACAACCGGTGGATGAGGAGTTGGTGGCGTCGGCGATCGCTGGGGTGATTACCATCGCGCGATCGCAGGGGAAGTCATTGGAAGAGGTGACTGCAGAGGTGCTGGCAGATGACTGTCTGCTGGACTTGACTCAGCGCCGCTGGTTGAGCGATTTGGTCTCCCAAGCTTGGCGCAGCTTATTGTAGTTACATTTGTATGCTTTTTCGTGGCTTTCTTCGTCTGGATTATTATGGCGATGGCTGTGGCCCATGCTGGGGCGATCGCCTTCTGGATATGTTACCCTCTTTCTGGCGGGTCGATGGGGCGTTTTTTTATCCGCTTTTCATCGTTATATGGCTAAGTAAAAATGATTGGCTCCTCCGGTGGTGTTTCGCCGGCGTTGCGGGTTGGGACGCGAACCTGGATATGCGATCGAACCTTTCATCCGGAATCCCGGGATCCAATACATGTCCATCGTTAGGTGGGTCTCTTTTTGCAAAAACGCGATCGCCCTGATTGCTGGGTGACGATTTCTGGAAAAGGCTCTGCGGGGGATAGGGTTGGCGATCGCGCCTCAATTGCCAGTTCCTCTCCGAGGGTGCCTCTGCGATCGCCTGGGAACGAGTTTAAAAGCAATTTTGTTGGATCGAGTAAAAATATACTTAGTAGTCAAACAATTGCCCAAAAAATAGCCCGCATCGGCGGGCAAAGGGTCGGTTAGCGCACCTAGGGGCGCTTTTTCAACTCCTCATAAAACTCACTCAACCCCTAATTCATACCGTTAAAGTGTATCCTAGCATGACGTAGCGACTATTTGTATATATATAAAGCGGGCATTGAGTGAGGCCAATTCAAACCAGAGGAGGACGGTTGTGGTTCCAGGGTTTCGCGGCTTCCAGTTGAGCGGCTAAGGCGATGAGGGTGCTTTCGGCGGCTGGACGACCCACCATCTGAACGCCGATGGGCAAGCCGTTCGCAAATCCTGCCGGAATGGCGATCGCCGGTTGACCAGTAACATTAAACAGCGGACAAGGTGCGATCCAATCCAGACTTTTTTGCAAAACTTCGTCAGGGGACAAATCGGCCCATTCCCCCACGCGCAGGGTAGAATGCATGAAAACTGGCAACAATAGCACATCGAACTTTTCAAACATGGCCACGATTTGCCGTGCCATGATTTGGAGTTTAGTCACCGCCTGCAAGTATTGCCCGCCGGTAATTCCCTGTCCGCGTTTGAGCAACTCTTGATTCAGGGGGTTTAGCACATCGGGAGGCATATTGGCAAACACCAGTCCAGTGTACCAGAACGCGGTCAAAGATTCGAGCAATTCGCTGATATCGAGGGTGATGCGATCGCAGGTATGACCCATGCCTTCAAGTAAATTTACGGTTTCGCTCACCGCTTGCTCGCAGATGGGTTCGGCATCTCCCATCGGCTCGATGCGGGTGGCAAAGGCAATTTTCAGCGGTTCTAGGGGGTTCTCAGTGCGAGCGCGCTCCAGGAATGAGGGTTCCGGATCGGGCAACCAATAGGGATCGCCAGTGACGTAGCCGGACATAATATCTAACATAGCGGCGGCATCGGCGACGGTGCGCGCCAAGGGACCATCGGTGACCAGACCATTCATACAGTCTCCCAGGGGTGCAGAGGACACGCGCCCTCGGGCGGGTTTAATCCCCACCAATCCACAACAAGCAGCGGGCAGGCGAATGGAACCCCCGCCATCGGTGCCTTGGGCGATCGCGCACAAGCCCGCCGCTACCGCCGCCGCCGCGCCGCCACTGGACCCGCCTGGGGTGTAGTCCCGATTCCAGGGATTGCGGGTGGGGGGAAATCCAGGGGCTTCTGTATAGGGAACCGTGCCCAATTGTGGGGTGGCGGTTTTGCCGAGGATGGTAAAGCCCGCTTGCTTCATCCGCGCCACCACCGCGCGATCGAAGGTGGCCATTTTCTCGCGAAAGGCGGCGATACCGTAGGTGCAGGGCATCTCGGTGACGGAGGTTAAGTCTTTGATGGAGGTGGGGACGCCAAAAAAGGGCGGGAGTTTTTCTGGATCGGTGGTGGAAAGCTGTTCGGTTTTGGCTTTCGCATCGGCTAAGGCTCGTTCCTGGGTGACGGTAAAATAACTGCCCAAGTGCGGATCTAAGGTTTGGATGCGCTCTAGGTAAAGTTGGGTCAACTCTAGGGGGGAAATTTCTTTAGTGCGGATCAGCCGCGCTTGTTCGAGAGCCGGTGTATATGCTAAATCAACTAAATTCATAATTTTCTCAGGGGCGATGGCTAGGGGTTTATCTGTTTTTTTGGCTACCAGATTAGCCTAGGTTTTGTCAAGGCTTTTCCAGCAAGAAAAGCATTGTCAGTTTCGCTTACAGACCAACCCTAGGTTAAAAACAACAACAGCGGGAAATTTAGGTAGACACTTCGTTAATTGTCACTGTTGTGTCTTGAACTGCGGTATTTCCGAGAATCTCAGAGCTTGAAGTGATGCAGCGGTCAATTTCAGAGGATAAATTTCTGACTTTCGGTAGATGAGATTTCCCGACAAAAGTTGTATTGTAATCGGCACTGCGATGGGAAATCGGAGTTGGGGGATTCTCAATGGATGATGAGCGATCGCGCTGCAGTTGCGTTCCGGTGAAAATCTCGGCTCCGCTCTCGGGAGGGGCGAGGGACAGCCCCAGTCAGTTCTGAGGTTAGATTTCCCAACTGAAATCTCCCCATCGGGAAGGATTCTATCGAGATTTTTTAGGGAAAAGATTTAAAAAAACAATCGGCTAATTTTTTGGAAAAGGGAAGCGGCAGGGGACAACTGATTGCGCGGGAGGGGCGACAGGCTTTCTCAGGCAGATTTTTCCCTCGGGCGGGTTTCTCCAGAGAACAAAAATGTTGGCGATCGCGCTTTTTCTGCCTGGGAATAATAGAAGGAAAAAAGTTTAGGGTTGTTGTGGGTCAAGTCGGTGAAGAAATTCCGGAGAAAAAGGCGATCGCCGATGCCGAGGAGGATAGTGTCTATATTCTCGGCAAAGGGGACAAAAGCGATCGCCCGGTATGGATTTTTCGGGGCGATCGCGGTTGACATTGGCTTGCTAATGGGTTAAAATCCCGCACTAGCGCTACCGAGTGCGAGATAATACCAGCACAGGGCGAGCAGATAGGTTTGGCGATCGTCTTCCGGAGTGGAATAGAACAGAAGTCGCAGGGAGACGCTCCAACTGACGATGGCTTGTGCCATATCCCAGAGCAACAGATAAATATTCCACCCTGCCGGCATCATCAAGCCGAAATGAATCGCCACGGGCAACAGGAAAAAGCCCACACAAAGCATCCCGCGCGCGGCGTTTTCGCCAAATGCGATCGCGAAGGTATTTTGACCGGTGGCCATATCTCCGGGAATATCCGGCAAATCTTGAATGCCGAATAACGGAATCGAGAGACTGGTCACCAGCAAAATCCAACTCCAGGTCACCGGGGTAATCGGGGCGATAATTTGCCATGCGGCAGCCATTTGGGCAATTTGACCCAATCCGAGGAAAAAGTGCTTGGTGGGCCACTCTTGGCACAATCCGCCAAAGTTAAGCACCACAATGCAGATTTGCCACAGCAGCGCCCATTCAAATACTCCTAGGTGCCACGCGAGCGCGGAAAACATCGCCATACTGCCTATCCAGCGATACTTCGCCCCCCGATAAGACAAGAGTCCCCTACATAGGGGGCGATCGGGTTTATTAATGCGATCGGACTCGATGCCCACCATTTGATTGGCGACGCAAAAGGTGTAAATATAAAGGGTAAAATACACCGCCCCGCCTTTTAATGCCGAAAGTAAATCCCCTTGGCTGCTGGCATCTTGCACGCTCCAGGCGACCAATAGAAAAATCACTCCCGGGACCAGCGAAACCCAAAGGTCGCGCTTGATGAATAGCCAATTGACATATATTTCGCGTTGCACACTTTGCGTCCAACGCATTCCCCAGCCCTTAGCGGCTACAAGTTTGGCTTGCATGATTTATGATTCTCCCATACACCCGTGATGATGAAAAATCGTCTCTTATTTTACGCCCACTCGCGATGCTGGTCTCGAGGAGAATCCCGGCACAGCCCTGGGGCCATTTAGGGACTCCTGCCTCGAATCCGCTCGCAGGGGTTGGGTTAACCCAGTACCTATAGAAATTATAGTAACAGGAGCGTTCCTTGGGGAGTATATTCTCTTAAGTTTTTTTAATTTGTATCTGTATTTACTCTTACCCCCCGCTTTAGGTTTTTTTACGTTTTGCCGGGGGCTGAGTTCCGCGCTACCTGGGCAAAGAGGCGATCGCAGCGATCCCCGCACTTTTTGGGCAACGACGTCGGGGGCGGGACGGGTGTTGCTCCTCTTTCAGGATCGAACAATTAACTGTTAACAATTTACAATTTATCATTTAAGGTTCGGGCGGCGATGGGAGGTACGTCGCTCTAGTGGGTTGTCATTTTTTGGCCAATGAGTTATCATAAAATATTAAGCTTTTTTCCAGTACAACCCCTCCCGGGGTCCGACAACAGGCCAGCCAGAACCGTTTGAGTTTAGCCGCTTTCCCTCTCGTTTCACTTAAGTTTGCTTGACTTACGTGAGGTGGCCACAATCTGCAACAAAACAGGTTTGGCTGCGCGAATTGGAGGCGGAAACAAAAGCAGGGACAGGGCTATCATCAGTGCAACTCGCCAGTCAGGGTGCCCATGTACGACAATATCTGTAAATTCATTGCGGAAGAGTTCTCCCAGGATATAGCCACCTGGTTGCTTGGGGAAGCGATCGCCCTGGTGGAATTACCCGTCAAAGAACTTTCCCTCGAACCGATTCGCGCCGATGCGATCGTGTTACGTCAGTCGTCGCAAGT
>NZ_JAYFEQ010000619.1:0-11880 GCF_055795085.1 Phormidium sp. CCY1219
CTGGTTTTATGCCGGTCCATTTTTTTGAGGTCATAGAGCGACACTCTCGGGGTCATAGAGAACTTTTCACTGTCCAGCATCAAAGTAAAATAAATTAAACGGGGCACGTTCAACATAATTAGATGAGCGTTTTTCAGCACCTTCCTCAAATAGCATTTCCAGATTAGATTTCTCTTTTAAAGCAGCATACTGGAAAGCATCTTTGGTTGCGCTTGACATATTTTTGATAGAGAACGCATAGAGGCAATTGCATTCATCAACGATGACTTTATTTCGTTCAGTTCCCGCATTAGCTCTTTCGTTGGTATCTTCAGGACTGCGGTCAGGAGGCATAAGAATAGGTTTCCAATTGGGGTCAATCTGTCCATTTGGAAGTCGGTCGGGACGTTGAACCCAATGAGCCGGATGAACGATAACTTGCAATCCTCTGGCTCTAGCTTCATCAGCGGCATAGGTATCGGCTCCTTTGGCACCACCAGAAACAACGATACAATCATTGGGAAGAGCATTAATGAATTGAGCGATCGCTTGTTTAGCCCATGAAGCACGGCGAAATTCTCTAGAACCAATGACCGCTACATAAGAACCAGGCCGCACCTCTCTCCCATATTTTTCAAATCGTTTTGGGTCTTCTAAATCAGGAATGGGGTCTGGCAAATTAACTTTCGGTTTTCGAACATAAGCAATCAATGTTTTATCAGGTTGATTAAATTCCTGAATCAAATCTTCAATTTCTTCTGTCTCCTCATCCCAATGAACGAATAGATAATCGAGATTGTCAGTTAAAGGCTTATCGCTTATTATCCAGGGAAGGTTGCTGGGCAATTCACTGGGAAGGCTATCACCATGAATGACAACATCTTTATAACCATCGCGAATTAGGTATCGAGCAACCAATCGGTCAAATCCAGTCCCAGAGCCACGAATATGAACCACTGGATTGCGAGTAGGTACACCATTGAGTCTCAAATACCATTCACGATGCCGGTTGACGAGTAACGTTTCTATTTCCAGTTTCATTCGAGGAGTCAATCCAACCAGATTGCTAAGTCCTGCCATGCCGAGATGAAGGCGGCCATCGCTGGTAACGGGGGCATCAGGTTGGTTGGGAACGCGATTATTTTCAATCATCCAGAGAGCTGCTCGATGAATAACGTCCCCATGGCACTCACGGGGGGCGCAATGACAAACCAATTCTATCATGTCCTTGAGCCAGTAGGGAGGCAACGTTGCGGATTGCTGGATAGAAAGGAGAGATTTCATCCCGAATCAGAGGCCATGAGTATCTTTTGAATTTATGAATTGATTGTTCTCTAGTTGTGCTTTCGGAAATGGGATATGGATTGTGCAGGGGCGATCGCGCAATTCCCTGACTGCCTCCTCTACCGATATAGACCCGAGTGAAATCATTATTATGCCAACTTGTTGAAGATAGACCATCATCGCCAGTATCACGAATATTGGTGATGCGACAGTTGCCAACTGAGTTTGGACGTCGGTCTGAATCGGGTTGCGGTGGTGGTTCAGTGTTGGGAGGCTCTGGACTATCAGCAGGTTCACCCTCATCAGTTCGTTCATCGGGAATCAAAACTTCCCAAATTGGTTTTCCTAGACCATCAAAATAATTTTTAGCAAATTGGGTTCTTCTTTCTGTTCCATTGGTTGCCAAAAGTAAATAATCTGATTGTTCAAGCATTTCCATCAATGGTGCTGGTTCTGTTCCTACATTGCGAACTGGAAATGTTCGAGGTATATTGCGATCGCGCCACTGGACAATCAACTCATCACTGGGTAGTTCTTTTTCTTCAATGGCACTGTAGGGTGAGTATTTTCCTTGATAGGGTTTGAGGTCAATCTCAATACTGGCAAATTTAGCCAATGCCCCGAGCGCAATACAGGCGCGTTTCCTAGCCCTTGAATCTGGGTCAGACTTAATGACCGCAGCCAATATCGAATCTTTGGTCAGAGGTTGGTGGCGATCGCTGAATAATTCCCAGGCTTTGAGATAGTCTCTGAAACTGGTTTCGGTCTTGGGTGTCCTGGCGCGTTTGTTGAAATAGTCTTGCTCGAAACGTTCCAACCAATCGGATATAGGGATGGCAGACGTGTCAGGTTCAGGTTCCAACCATTCCGACCAAGTAAATTGTTTGCAAGCTAAGAGACCACCAACACGCATTGCTTCAGCAGCGGCTCGACGGAAACCTGCTGGATTGGCATAGATGCCCAGTTTTAGGTCTTGTTGATGAGGTCTTTATGGTGCTGTTGGGTTTGGGGGGGAAAGTCCCTCGGAGAGTGAGGCGATCGCCTTTTTGTCGCACAGTTACTCCAGCTCGAACTGCTTTCAGTTCGGCGTTGATTTGCTTAAGCCACTCAGAATCGCTTTTCACGCTCCACCTCTGCCCGGTTGAAGGCTTCCCTAATCTTTACCCTAAATTTCAGCGTCACATATGGTAGCATAACGCTGCATCCCGCATTCTGTCGATTGCTTCTCTTGAACGCGGTTGCTTGCAAATAATAAAGGGCTGACACCCTTATGTAGTGAATGGCTCAGGCGGGATTTGAACCTGCGACCTTGGGCTTATGAGTCCCCTGCTCTAACCACTGAGCTACTGAGCCTTGGTTTTGCACCTTTACTATCATAGCAAATTTTTCCAGTTTGTAAACCCCTTTAGCAAAATTTTTTTGAAAATTCCCCAAACCCTTATCTGGCAAGGCTTTTCGCCTCCAGGGGTTGCGTTCCGAGCAAAGCCTCGGAAGCAGGGGGTTTCCCCAGTGCTTTTTTTTGCGGGTGCTAATTGTTTGAACTGCTCACCGGGCGAAAGGGTTGGAAAAAATTGAGCAAACCGAGCAAAGAGCGAGACTGCACCCACAAGCGCCCGGTTCCCTGAAAGCGACAGACCAATCCTTCGCCGCCAAACACGCCGGTTGCCAATCCGCGAAAGGACAATCCGCCAATATTCTCCACCGAATAATTCAAACTCTCCTCAAACGCCACAATATAGCCGGTATCCACCACATACTCGCCCGACACGGGAATTTCCACGATCGCGCCATAGGAATTAAACCACAAATCCCCCTCGCCCGTGGCCCTGACCAAAAACAAACCCTCGCCGCTAAAAAAGCCGCGACCCCCTTCGAACCCCGTCTCGATCGCCACCGTGGGACTCGATGCCAAAAACCCACTAGACTGAATCCGCAAACCATTCCCCTGCAAGGAATAATGCTCGATATCCCCGGGAACTGCAGGGGAGACAAAAATCTCCCCTCCTTTTCCTTGTGCCGTAAACTCGCTAATAAACAACGACTCGCCACTCATCATCCGCCCGAGTCCTTGCATCATTCCACCCTGCATGCGCGATTTCATCTGAATTCCAGAATCCATCGCCGCCATTGCTCCCGACTCGATTAACACCGATTGATTCGGTTGCAACTGCAGCCGCAAAGACGCATAAGCCGGAGAATGTTCGATTTCAAAAGCAATTTCACCACTCATAATTTCCCTCAAATTTTCAACCTGCAAACCCATCACCTACGCATTACTTTGTCTCGGCGGTAATTGCCCGCCTACCAAGCGGCCAAACGCCTCAGCATTGTGGGTTTGGCAAAACAGCCGCCCCACCCCTTTAAACCGACAAACCAAGCCTTCGCCACCCAACCAAGCACTCAGCCAGCTACTTCCCGGCGGTTTCATCACGTCAAAATTCAGGCTTTTTTCAAACGCCACAATATGCCCGGTATCCACAATATACTCCCCATTCACCGGCACTTCATAAATAGCCCCAAACGAATTTAACAACAACTCTCCCATTCCCCCCACATCCAGCCAAAACATATTTTCTCCCGAAAACAGGGATTTAAACCCTTGAAATCCCAACTCTACCTCTACCCCCGTACTACTTGCCAGGTAAGATTTCGCCTGAACCACCAAGCCGTTACTGCCCATCGAATAATGAAAAATATCCCCTAAAATTTGCGGAGCGAGAAAGATTTCTCCCGGGCTTCCGAGGGCGCGAAATTGGCTTAAAAATAAAGACTCTCCCGCCAAACTGCGCTTCAAACCGCCCAACATGCCCCCGCCCTTGCCTTTTCTCAGGGTGGTGTTGGTTTGGAAATTGGCGCTCATAGAAATCATCGCCCCGGCTTCGGCGATAATTTCCTCCCCCGCATCGAGTTGAACCTGGGCGATCGCGCTTTCTGGTTGCTTTAAAATTGTAATTTCCATCCTCTTTTTATCCTCTAAAAATTTACCAACAAAATTCCTAGCGCACTTTCGATCGCAAAAAGCTCACCAAACCATCCAAAGAGCGCGACTGCAAATACACCTCCCCGCGACCTTGTAGGCGATTCACCAATCCTTCTTGTGAGGTCATGGAAGCCAACAATCCGCCAGAGAACCGCAGACCCATTTTAATGCTGGGAGAATAGGCAACTAAATGGCCATTATCCACAATCAAATCGCCATCCATAATTTTTTTCGTCAAGCCGCCATAGGCACCAAAAAACACTCGTCCCGTGCCGCTGAGTTTCAGTTTAAAGAATCCTTCCCCGGCGAAACCACTGGTGAATCCCGCCCATCGCAGGCCCAATTGTATTCCGGGGGTATGGGCGATATAGGCCCCGGGTTGAAAGCAAATGGCCGAATTTGTTAATTCCACCCCGGCGATATCGCCAATTGTCGCTTGCGAGAGTACCAGAGTTAGGGGTTGGGCGGTGTCATTTTTAAATTCATTCACGAACAGAGATTCCCCGCCAAAGGTACTACGCAACCAAGCGCCAAAGATATTCCCAGAAACGCGAGATTTCATCGACAGGCGAGAGTCCATACTTATCATGGCACCGGCTTCGGCGGTGATGCGTTCTCCGGGGCTGAGGGTGACGAAAATGGTGGCAAAGGAGGGTTTATAACGGATATCGTATTCCACGAGTCGGGGTCTCCTGCGAACAACGGTGCATTGATATCGACGAGTTTGGCAAAGTTTGCGGCGATCGCGCGGATTTGTTCAGGAAAAACCAATAAAGCGCCAGAGGGAGCGGAAATCACCCCGGCGCAGGGAGCAAGGGGGCAATGTTGAGTGCCAGAAATTGACGGCGAGACGGTAAATTTATGATTGTAAAAGTCCACCCCCAGCCTCTACTATGCCTAAACTTCCGATGACGACACTCTCTGCAGCGCTGTGGTTGCTGCTAAGCATCACTGTGAATGGCGTATTCTGCGCCGGGGTCGCCGCCCTAGCAACGCCCACGCGGGATGACTGGATCTTGCTGTTGGTCCTGACGGGGGGTTGCGCCCTGTTATTTGGATTGAGCGCCTCGTTATTGGAGCCTTCCGCGATCGCCCAGCACTGGGACTGCTCCCCCAATGCCCACAGCGCCAGTTTTCCCGATCGTAGCAGAAGCGGATTTGTCTTGGCGGATCGTCGCATCGGCCCATTAGTGGCCCGTTTGCCTTTCCCGGCGTTTGGCTTTTGGCTGTGCCCGGTGCTATTCCTGGGAACCAGCGTGCTGCTGTATTTTTTATTGCAAAATGATTCGGTATCCCCGGATTTTTACCCCACGGCGGGCTATTTGGCGATGTTTTTATTTATCTTGGGCACGGCGTTGCCCACCGGGACGATTGTACTGCAACGGTGGCAGCTCTCGAAACAGCAGCCATGCAAGAACCGCGAGGGATTGCTGCAGGCGGTGAAGCGAGAAGTCAGCGCCCGATCGCGACAGTCTCTCCATTATGCGGTGCGCGAATATCTGGCGCGAGAGGAATCCCCGGGGGAAATGCCTCGGATTTGGGAAGTGGAGGTGAAAATTGGCAAGCATCCGAAGCAGTCGGTGGAGAAAGAGGAACGGATTTTGCAGGTACTTGAACGGCGGGCGAAGGCCCCGGGCGGGGTAGAGGCGCTGAATGCGGTGGGGGCGCGGGTGGATACTGAGGCTCAGACCCTGCGGGTGGCGAGGATTGGCGGGATTGTGTTGATTTTGGGGGCAGCGGGGGCGGGGAAAACCTCCACGTTGCTGGAATTGGCGGAGGATCTGTGCGATCGCGCGGTGGGGGATGAAACTGCCCCGATGCCGGTGGTGTTGGACTTGAAAAGCTGGAGAAGCGATCGCCACTTCAGCAGTTGGTTAGTGAGGGAAGTGAGCTGGAAATATGGGGCGAGCAGAGTGTTAGTCCGGAAATGGGTGGCGAGCGATCGCTTGTTACCGTTGCTCGATGGGTTGGATGAAATCCCAGAAGACCGACAGGAGCAATGTTTGGAGACGATTTCGCGGGCGCGGGGGCAAGATGGGCGATCGCTGCCGTTGGTATTGTGTTCGCGCATGGATACTTACCAGCGTCGCAAGTCTCGCCTGCATTTATATGCCGCGATCGGCTTGCAACCCCTCACGGTGTCCCAAGTTGAGGAGTATTTGCGCTCGTCTCGCAGTCGGGAATTGTGGGAAGATTTACAAAGCAATCCGGGGTTATTAAAATTAGCTAAAACGCCGCTGCTGTTAAATTTAATGACTTTAGCTTATGAGGAAATTTTAATTCATTCTTGGAAGCGACTCACCTCCCGCGAAGAGCGCATCGTTTATCTGTTTAATGCCTACATTCGCCGCCAATTGACCCGGGATCTTCCTTCCCGCGCCTATGGCAGGCGCGGACAACCGCCCAATGCAGAGCATACCCGCTATTGGTTGCGCTGGCTGGCCACCACCATGACGAGGGCAAATCTAACCGCATTTTCGATTTCAGAATTGCCCCCCATTCGCTTACCCGCGAAGGGAAAGGATTTAATCTATCCCGTGGGCATTGTGGTGAGTTATTTTTTGGTGTATAGTGTAGTTTTCGCCGCAATTTATGGCGGGGAAGCTTGGAAGATTTATGGGATATTTTTTGGGATAATTGCGTTAAGTGCTGCCGGGTTGGTGGCGTTAAAAGTGCCGGATGTGAATCTGACAACCGTCTCGCACGAACGACTGTGGCGATCGGCGGTGGGTTCTCTCCTGTTTGCCCTGCTGGGATTGCTCGGTTTTCAGGCGATCGGGGCGCTGATTTCCCATATTTACGCCCAAGAGGGCTGGGTGATGTATGGGCTGTCGGTGCTGTTTTTTATTGCCGCCGTGCTGCCGATTTTTGGCGCGATCGCCGGGGCGATCGTCGGTATCCCCTGGATGCAGCATTTAACCGTGCGACTGATTCTCTGGCGCGATGGCGAAACGCCCTGGGATTATACTAAGTTTCTCAATTATGCCGCAGAACGGCTGTTTTTGCAACGAGTCGGCGGGCGATATCGCTTTCTCCACGACATGCTGCGCGATCGCTTGAGCGAGTAAGAAAGGCGATCGCGCCTCCCCTCCCCTCCCCTCCATCGGTGCGATCCCTATGTTAGGGTGATGGCACGCGATCGAGATTCGCACATTCCCCTCGCGAGCCTTGCGTTGTCCCTCGGTTCTATAGTATCTCGGAACCGGCGCGATCGTTGCTCCTCTCACCCCACCTTTCTCTGAGGCGGGGCTTTTTTGGCGGGCATCATACTCAATTTGCTATAATTTTATCTCATCATCAATTACCCACCCTTGAGGTAAAACCTAAACAATCGGAATGTAAAATGTCACAGCAAAAACTAGCGGTTGCCATGATTCATGGCATTGGCGTGGCGGATAACAATTTTGACAGTGGAATCAGTCAGGAACCGACTTTTTTCCAACCCACGATCCAGGGGATTCTCGCGAACTTTGCCGCCGAATTAGAGATTGACGAATCCGAAGCGCGATCGCGTCTGGCGATCGAGCCGATTTACTGGGCGAATTTGGTGCAAGAAGAACAAGACCAACTCTGGGAAAAAATTAATTCCGAATCCCTCAACTATGGCCAACTGCGATTCTTTTTCGTTGCCTTTCTCGGGGATACCGTTGCCTATCAAATCACCTCGCAGAAAGATAGAACCCTCTACGATCGCATTCATCGCCAATTTTCCCAAGGGTTGAAAAATTTAGCCCAAAAAGCCGGCAGCAAAGCGCCGTTATGCGTCATCTCTCACAGCCTCGGTTCGGTGATTGCCAGTAATTACTTTTACGATTTGCAGCAATTCAGAAACAGCGCAGACAAGCAGGGGGTAATCCCCGAATTGGTGAAGAGCGAAATCGGAGATACGGCTTTAGAACTGGGAGAAACTTTACAGTTATTCTATACTCTAGGGAGTCCCTTAGCCCTATGGAGCTTGCACCAAAAATTCGACCGCCCCATTCGCGTGCCGGCGGCGGATTTGCAGCAGTATTATCCCGGTTTATTCGGGGAATGGATTAATTTTTACGATGACTCGGATGTTATTGCTTATCCGTTAAAACCGATTAGTCCGGAATACGAGAAAGCGGTAACAGCAGACAAGTCGGTGAATGTGGGCAGTGTTTTAACCAGTTGGAATCCCCTGGCACATCTTTATTATTGGAACAGTGAGGCGATCGCCAGAGAGATTGCTCGCCGTTTAGCCAAAACTTGGCAAACCCTGAATCAAGGGTGAAAGGGAATTGGGGAACAGTCGTGCAAAAAACGTCGGGGCACACCGTGGTGACCCCGACCAAAAATCTGTTGGTTGGCAAACAGGGGAAGTTATCCCCGATTTGCGCTAAAACATGATATTATTTTTTAGATGCTAATTCCGCTTTTTCATCTAAACGAGCGGCAACATTGGTTTCGCTCTTCTTCAGGGAACTCGGACCGGCAGGCCCTTCCATCGAGACGATACCTTCCGTCGGACCGCCGATCGCTTTCCATGCCGGTAAAGCGCCTTTGACTTCAGCAACGTTGATAAACCCAGCATCGCGCAGGCGATTTGCCGCTTGAGCCGTTTCTTGGTCGCTGTCGCCATAAACGTAGATATCGCGGCGCGCTTCTAAGTTGCTGTTGTCGGGAGAAGAAGGCAGACTATCCATCGGCATCGGAATCGCACCGGTAATGCGCTCGTAGTTGAACGCCTCGCGCGATCGCACGTCCATAATCGTCAAACCGGGTTCGCCCCACTCCAGACGCCCTTTCAAGTCCTGCGGACTCACTTGAGGTTTTAAACTCGGCGGCGTCGGGGTGATATCCGGCATATTTTCTTTTGCCTGAGCAATATTGTCTGAAACGTTAGCCATGATAAACTAAAATCCTAACTTCACATTATGTAAAGTTTAGTAAATTCCACCGCCCCCATACATCTTCCTTTGGGTAGAATATTTGATTTCCATGCCCGGTAAGTTTGGCTACCCGGGTTTTATAGAACTGGGGGAAGAGGCAAAAATATTGCCCTAGATAGAGAACGGTTTCTTTCTGTGGATAGATGCTCAGATGGGGCAGGCGGCGAGGAAGGAGAAATAGAGAATTGAGAAGGGAGAATCATGGGGGGAGGCGATCGCCCAGGCGGTGAATCCAGGGGGCGATCGCGCCACAGGATCCCCCTGGAGTTCCCGATTTTGCGACCCTGCAACCGCGAAAGCAAGCCAGAAAACAAGATTGTGCTGGTTTTAGGAGTAAAATTGAAAGCCGAACCCCTGAAACGAACAAGAGGTCAGAACTGGATCGTGCCATCATCTTATCCGAGAAAACGATTTGCCCAACATTGGTTGCGAAGCGAGAAAGTATTAAACCAGATTCTCAGTGCAGGGCAGATATCCCCGCGCGATCGCATCCTCGAGATTGGACCGGGAACCGGCATCCTCACCCAGCAATTATTAACCTTCGCCCAGTCGGTGATTGCCGTAGAAATCGACCGAGATCTGTGCCAAAAACTGCGGCAAAAATACGAGAAAACCGATAATTTTTTACTTTTAGAACGAGATGTCCTATCATTGAATATCGCAGCAGAATTGGCGCAAGCGGATGAGAAATTTCAGCATCCGAATAAAGTCGTCGCCAATATTCCGTATAATATTACCGGTCCGATTTTAGAAAAACTGCTCGGAAAGATCGGCCAACCGGCACAGAATCCGTATGAAGCGATCGTGCTGCTGTTGCAAAAAGAAGTGGGGGAACGGTTAGTAGCGGATCCGGGGTCGAAAGCATTTGGGGCGCTATCGGTGCGAGTGCAGTATTTAGCCGAATGCGAGTATATTTGCCCAGTACCGGCCAAAGCATTTTACCCGCCGCCGAAGGTAGAATCTGCGGTAGTGCGCTTGCGTCCTCGGAGGGTGGAAACCCCTGCCGAAGATCCGCGCCAGTTAGAGAGTTTGGTGAAAGTGGGGTTTGCCAACAAGCGCAAAATGTTGCGAAATAACTTAAAAGCGATCGTCGATCGCGATCGCTTGAGCCAGTTTCTGGAACAATTAGAGATTAACCCTCAATCGCGCGCCGAAGACCTCAGCGTTAGAGATTGGGTCGCCTTGAGTAATTTGTTAACCAGCCACAAATTACCGTTGTGAACTGAGATGAATGACCATGCGTTCTTACTCGTTGATTGCCCCGGCAAAAATAAATCTCTATTTAGAAATTATCGGCGATCGCCCCGATGGCTACCACGAACTGGCAATGGTGTTGCAAAGTATCGATTTAGCCGATCGCCTACAGATTGCCCCCAATAGCATTCAAGGGTTTCGCATCCATTGCGACAACCCGCAAGTGCCCACCAATGAAACCAACCTTGCCTATCGCGCCGCCAAACTGATGCAAGACCGGTTCCCCAGTGTATTCGATCGCTATGGCGGTGCAGATATTACCCTAGACAAACAGATTCCCATAGCTGCCGGCTTGGCGGGGGGATCCACCGATGCGGCAGCAGTGCTGGTGGGACTCAACCTGTTGTGGAAACTGGGATTAACCCAGCCCGAATTGCAAGATTTAGCCAGCGAAATTGGATCCGACGTGCCCTTTTGCATCGCTGGGGGAACCGCCCTCGCCACCGGGCGGGGAAGCGACTTAGAACCCTTGCCCGATGTAGATAGTTTGCATCTAGTGTTGGCAAAATATCGGGATTTAGCCGTATCCACCCCTTGGGCCTATCAAACCTATCGGCAACAATTTGGCAGTACCTACATCTCGGAAGCGAAAGATTTAGAAGGGCGGCGCAAGCGAGTTCACTCCGGATCCATGTTAAGCGCGATCGCCCAAGGCGACGGCGAAAAAATTGCCCAACTGCTGCACAACGATTTAGAAAAAGTGGTATTGCCCGCCTATCCGCAGGTATTGAAACTGCGCGAAGCCTTTGAAGAGTGCGATATCTTGGGAACCATGATGTCCGGGTCCGGTCCGAGCGTATTTGCGATCGCCCATTCGCGGCAGAAAGCAGAACAAGCGCGGGAAAAAGTCAAAGCTGCGATCGCCGATCCGAATCTAGACTTATGGGTCGCCAAGTTTATCAATACCGGCATTCAACTGGCATCGCAAGTCCCCTAGGCGATCGATTCCCCTTTGCAATTCTCCTACCCTTTCAGTTGTAAACCGTAGCAGATAGAATTTCCACCTGCAAACCATGACTCATCACAACTCCACAGACAATCAATCCAGCAAAAGCCCAGCCCCACCCACATCATCCCAAAGCGAACCCCCCATCTGGCGGTGCTTTTTTGGTTCTGGAGTCGCGGCGGCGATCGCAAGAGCCTGCATGTTGCTCACCGCTTCCATTGCCGAAACCTTTGCCAGCAAACCCATTCATTCCACCAATCCCACAGCGGTGAATATTTCCATCGCCGTGCGGACCTTAGTCACCGGCATCACCACCCTAGGCACCTTCGTCTTTGCCTTTGCCGCCTTTGGGTTATTTTGTCTGGGAATTCAACTGATTTTCCAAAGATTGACCAACAAACCCAAATCAGAATTACAAGAACGGGTGGATGAAGGATGAAGGATAACCGGTGACGTACTCCCGACGCCGACCGCTTAGGCGGTACGGCGCGGGCTTCTGGGCCGAGACCTTTGAGATCTGGGTT
>NZ_JAYFEQ010000620.1:0-35082 GCF_055795085.1 Phormidium sp. CCY1219
ACTTCCGGGGAGTAAAGGATGTACCAGTCTACCGTTTATTTCTTGTAGGGCACCGAGTTTCGGGTCGGCGATCGCGACATTTCCCGTCACATTTACATCTTGAGGGTCGTTGGGATTTTTGGCGGGAAATTGAATGTTTCCTCCACCATCGTTAAACTCAAACCCGGTTTGTTGCTTGACATTAAATCCATTGACTCCTACATTGTTGGCAACAATTGTATTGGTTAACGTGGTATTGCTTCCCCCTCCCCAAAAACCACCGCCTTGGAATCCGGCAACATTATTGGCAATGGTGGTGTTAACGATATTGGCATTAAATCCGCTGCTAATATTAATAACCATCGCACCGCCCAACCCCTGACTTCCATCAGCAGATTCTGCTCTGTTGCCAGAAAATGTACTATTGGTCAGGGTCATATTCGTTTTTTCACCCAGCCACAATCCCCCTCCTTGAGAGAGTGCTTCATTGTTAGAAAAGGTGGTATTGGTCAAGGTTAATTCACCATTTCCATGCCGCAATCCTCCCCCTAGGGCGTCTCCTTTTCCATCTTCGATTACTTTATTGTTGATGATGGTGCTATTTTCAACAATTACTTTGTCTGGAGGATAAACATATAAAAACAATCCGCCGCCTTGACCGGCTCCAATATTGCTATCAAATCGACTGTTGCGAATGGCAACGGTTCCGGAGTCTGGATCGTTATTGTCAGAAGCGCCATCGGTGTAAATGGCACCGCCATAACCAAAAGTTCCCGTTCCCGAAGACCCTGCAGTGGTGTCATTATTGGTAAAGGTGGAATTTTCTACGATTAGTTCGCTTAACAGGCTATTAATCGCACCGCCGTTAATTCCTTTGTTATTGGTGAAGGTGCTATCGGTAACTGTGGTGGTACTGAGGCTTTTTGTGGCGATCGCACCGCCGCCTCGTTCAGCATTGGTGGGGGTTGCATCGTTCCCATCAAATATGGTATTCGCAATCGTATTGTTGCTGCGAAACCCTACATAAATCGCCCCGCCACCTTCGCTATTGGCGACGTTATTTCTAAATTCGCTGTTTTCGACGATGAGAGTGGTGCGATTCGCCGTTCTAATTCCTCCACCTGCGCCGTCTACTCCAGTTCCGGTGGCATTTCCATTGGCAACAATTAAATTCCGCAGCGTAAACGTGCTGGGTTGGAAGTTATTATCTTCTTTAACATAAAAGACGCGACTGGCGTTATTGCCACTAATGGTTAATCCTGCCGCATTGGCCCCATCAATGGTTAAGTTTTTGTCAACCAGCAGCTCACCGCTGGTGAGGGTAATGGTTTGGTTGGCTAAACTACTGTCAAATGCAATGGTATCTCCCGGTTGTGCGGTTGAAATCGCATTCCGCAACGAACCGACACCACTATCATTCGCATTCGTTACCGTGACTGTGGCTAAAATACCGCGATATGATGCGATCGCTTGCGGTTGAAATGCTACCCTAGCTTTTATTTCTCCGGTGGTATAGTTTAAATCCCACGACCCTCCTTTACATGCGCTTCCGGTTAAATCTACCGACGCCGCAATATTTGTTTGGAGAATGTTACTCAACGTATCTACAAACTTTGTTCCTACACCTGCAGCAACATTACAGCCATAAAGCAGTATGTTGGCGGTAGGTTTGAGAGCGGTTTTCCATCGATTTAAAACACTTTTATCGCTCCATAGCGTTTCCGCACTCAACACGCCAGAACCGAGATGCAATCTGCCGCAACTTCCGTGGGAAACGATATGAACCGCATCTAATTGGCGATCGTTCTCGGCGTGGTTTTGCATCGCCGTGGCAATCTGTTCCACACCATCGCCGTCGCGATCGAGCAAAACAACCTCTATGCCTTCTTTGACTCCCGCTGCCAAAAATTCATAATCATCAATGCCAGTATCGATAAAAACTAGCGATCGCCACTGATTTTTTTGCCGTTCGGCGTTAGTGTTAAGTGAAGTGAAGTGAGCAACCATCCTCAGGACTCCAAAAGAATCTGTCAAGGTAGATACATCCCTGGAGTCATTCCGTCAGGCAGGATATTTTTAGGCAGATTCCACTGCAAACCTCCCCGCTTTATCAACTCTCTTTTACTCTATTCATCGATTGGGTTCGTTAACCGGATGACTAGCATTTTGTCTTGTTTGGAGAGTGACTAATTTACGAAATTAAATTATTTTCTGCGATAAAAAAATAGCTCTATATCAGCATGCCCATTCGGCTTAATCTCCTATAACTGATAACTTAACGGCGATTTTTCCTGTAAATATCAATTTTTTTCCTGATTAAATTTCCGATTGCACCACCCTGATGCAATTTATTAGGTTTCAACTGTATTTTCCTCCCTTTTTTTTACTATTTTTCGCCTAAACGTGAAATGATGCATCAGTATTTTTGCGGAAAATTATAGAGTTTTAAAAAAAAATTAGATTTGCCGATTTTCAAAAGAATCGGTGAAGATGGGGAGAGGAGTGTTATCCTACGAATAAAAAATTATGTATAGTCAGCGCCAACATCGTTCCCGGCGCTGGGGAAGCAAGAAGCAACACAAAGTATCCCCGACTGAAAATCGAGTCGGGGTCGAGGGGGTCTTGCCAGCATGACATTCACCCGAGGCGATCGCCTGGGGGGATCCCTACTGATTCCGACCCCTAGAGGATGCAGAAAGTTTCTGAGAGTATTGCCAATTACCAATTAACAATACCAGGTTAAATATTGACGATAAGAGTTTGGGTAGGGAATCGGATTTGTACGGTTTACACGAATTAGCACTCTGCGCCTAAGAGTGCTAAATTTTCTAGTTGGAGGAGATCGAGAAAGCGAACTATGGCAAAAATCGTTTCGTTTGACGAACAATCCAGACTGGCACTCGAAAGAGGCGTTAACGCCTTAGCCGATGCGGTCCGGATTACCCTAGGCCCAAAAGGGCGCAATGTGGTGCTCGAGAAAAAATTTGGAGCGCCCGACATTGTTAACGATGGTATCACCATCGCCAAGGAAATCGAATTAGAAGACCCCTTGGAGAACACCGGTGCCCAACTGGTGCGCGAAGTGGCCTCAAAAACCAAAGACATTGCCGGCGATGGCACCACCACGGCGACGGTTTTGGCGCAAGCCATGATTCGCGAAGGCATGAAAATCGTGGCGGCGGGATCCAACCCCGTAGCAGTACGCCGAGGCATCGAAAAAACCGTTGTCAAATTAGTCAAAGAAATTCAAGCGGTAGCGAAACCCGTAACTGGGGATGGAATCGCGCAAGTTGCCACCGTTTCTTCGGGTAACGACGAAGAAGTCGGGGAGATGATCGCCCAAGCGATGGATAAAGTCACCAAAGATGGGGTGATCACCGTTGAAGAATCCAAATCCCTAACCACCGAACTGGATGTAGTAGAAGGGATGCAACTCGATCGCGGTTACATCTCTCCCTACTTCGTCACCGACAACGAACGGATGGTGGTGGAATTTGAAAATCCCGCCATCTTAATTACCGACAAAAAAATCAACAGCATCCAAGACTTGGTGCCGGTGCTGGAAAAAGTCGCCCGGGCGGGGAACCCCTTGCTGGTGATTTCCGAAGATATTGAAGGCGAAGCACTGGCTACCCTGGTGGTGAACAAAGCACGGGGCGTCTTAAACGTCGCGGCGATTAAAGCCCCGGGATTTGGCGAACGTCGGAAAGCCATGCTGCAAGATATCGCCACTTTGACCAATGGTCAGCTCATTTCCGAAGAAATCGGTTTGAGCCTGGATACGGCGACGATGGATATGCTGGGTACCGCCCGCAAAGTGACGATTACCAAAGAAAACACCACCATCGTTGCTGAGGCGGACCAGAAAAACAAAGACGGCATCCAAAAGCGGATCGAACAAATTCGCAAAGAATTAGAACGCAGTGACTCTGACTACGACAAAGAAAAACTGCAAGAGCGGATTGCCAAACTTGCCGGTGGTGTGGCGGTGATTAAAGTCGGTGCGGCGACTGAAACCGAACTCAAAGAGCGCAAACTGCGGATTGAAGATGCCTTAAACGCCACGAAAGCGGCGGTGGATGAAGGAATCGTCCCCGGCGGCGGTACCACTCTAATTCACCTCGCCACGAAAGTGGATGAGATTATGGCAACCCTACCGGAAGAAGAGAAAATTGGGGCAATTTTGGTGAAAAAGGCACTGGAATCCCCGGTGCGCCAAATTGCCAACAATGCCGGTGTTGAAGGGTCTGTGGTGGTTGAGAAAGTGCGCGACACCGATTTCAACGTCGGCTACAACGCGCTGACCGGCGAGTATGTGGACATGATCGAAGCCGGAATTCTCGATCCGGCGAAAGTGGTGCGGTCCTCCCTGCAAAATGCAGCCTCGATCGCCAGCATGGTTCTGACCACGGAAGCCCTGGTGGTTGAGCAGCCCGAGAAAGAAGGTGCTGGCATGCCCGATATGGGCGGCATGGGCGGCATGGGCGGCATGGGCGGCATGGGCGGCATGGGCGGCATGGGCGGCATGGGCGGCATGGGCATGATGTAATGCCGCGCCCCCGCGCAGCCTATCGCGCATGGCCTCATCTCTAATTTTCTTTCAAGCAGTTTGTCCCTGGGGCAAGCTGCTTGATTTTTATCGGGCTAATTTAAAACAGATATAAAAATAAAATCCCTCCGGGGGATGTAGGGAGGGATTAGCGCTAAAGATGTCAAACACTTTCAGTCTTTATCCATTCTGGAGGGTTTATCGCCTTTTTACTAGGGGGCTGCATCCCCTGATGGGTGCTACCCCTGCTTCGCCCAATCCCGGGCAGCAAAAATTTGCTGGTGAAGCGGGCAAGGTGCCGATCGCTCAATCTGCTATTATCATATTCTGGCAGAATTGGCAAGGGTGCAATGGTTGTGGGTGGTTTGCGATCGCCCCCATGAGAAACACACCTTTGGGCGATCGCCTTTGCAGCAACCGCATTCTTTACTTTGCCGATCGCCGAATTAACCAGATTCGATCGTAAAATCCCCGGTATTTTCCCACGGAAGGGTTCCCGACAGCGATAAGATCCGATCGGTTCATCAATAAACCCCTTCTTATGACGTACTGTCTTGGCATCATCACCCGGTTTGGGTTAGTCATCGCTGCAGACTCTCGCACCAATGCTGGAGTCGATTACATTTCCACCTACCAAAAATTATTTGATTTCTCCTCGCCAGGAGAACGGGTGTTGCTTCTTTGCACATCAGGGAATCTCTCCATCACCCAAGCGGTGATTACTTGGCTGCAAAAAGACATCAAAAATCAAGCCGAACCGAATGTCCATACCCTTTCCACCCTCGAAGAAGTTGCCCGATATGTGGGCAGTAAACTGCGACAGATTCAGGAACAGGATCGACCCTGGTTAGAGCGCGATCGCATCGACGCGCAATGTAGCTTTCTTCTCGGCGGACAAATCCAAGGCGAAGCGCCCCAACTTTATCGGATTTACAATCAAGGCAACTACATCCACGCCACGAAAGAAACCACCTTTCTCCAAATTGGAGAAACCAAATACGGCAAGCCGATTTTAGACCGCACCCTTACCTTCGATACCCCTTTAAATGAAGCAGCAAAATGTGCTTTACTCTCTATCGATTCTACCATGAAATCGAATATTTCTGTCGGTCCGCCGATTAATATCGTTATGTGTGAAGCGGATAGCTTTGTCATTCGCCATCGGTTGAGATTGAGACTGGGAGACCCTTATTTGGCAAAAATCCGCAAACTTTGGGAAACCTACGTCAAAAAAGCCTTTGAAGATATGCCGGATGTAGAGTGGGAATATTATGAAGACGAATCCGAGGCCAAAGAAGACATTTTCATCGATTAATTCAATGAAAAAGAGCGGATTGTGGGGAAAGAGATTCCCTGTCATCTTTCCCCGTCACCCTTTTCCCCCAGCCGAATTTCCCACAGCAATCAGAACTTTTCCACGGGATTAATCGATAAATTCACGGTCATTTCTGACTGCACGCCGGTGCCGCGAAAGGTGCCATAAATTGGGGTGGTATGCTTCTGGATGGGGTTGGCAACTAAGGCAACATGGCGATCGCTCACGGGTTTGCCTTGAGAGGGGTCGAAACCCCTCCATCCCGCCCCGGGCAAATACACCTCGGCCCATCCGTGCAGATATCGGGTTCTCAAATTCGAACTTCCTTCCTGATATCCGCTAACAAACCGCGCCGCCAATCCCATCGCGCGACACAGTTCCATAAATAACACCGTTAAATCCCGACAACTCCCCTTTTTTCCGGTCCAGGTGAGGGCGGGAGGTAACGGGGAACCTTTTTCGCGAAATTGGTGTTTGCAATTCTCGTGAATGCGTTGGTTTGCTGCGGTGACAAATGCCTCAGTTTCCCCCTCAACTTCTTGCCAGATTTCTTGCGCTAGAGAAGTCACCACCGGGTCGATGGGCGTGGGGGTGCCCAAGGGTTGAAAGTAGTGCTGTAACTTTACCAGCAACGACGCCGGATAGTCAATGGGCAGCTTTGTGGCCCAGGATTCTAGGAGATAATTAAACGGATTCGATCGCAAAGTTTCCACTTCAGAGCGCACCAAAATTTGCAGGCGAGAGGTTTCTTGTTTGAACCACACGCGGATGAGATTATTGCCTTCGAGGTCGATGATATCGGAAATACCGGCAGGTTCGGGATAGATTTCCAGGGAAAAAAAGCGGAGGGCTTGAGTGGCATCAGTGCGCGATCGCAGTCGTATCGTATGGGGTTCTAATTTCACCGGCCTGCTATAACTGTAAATAGTTTCGTGAACGATTTGATAACGCATCTGGAATTTTCCCTAGATTAGCTGACGCGATCGCGCCCTTGACACACCCCACCATTATGCCGCTTCACGAGCGAATTAGCACCTGCGTCTGAGAACTCAACGGCGAAATTTGACGCATCAACGACCCATTATCCTCTGGTGGTTCCAGGGCAAAATAGGTGGCAAAAATGCGATCGCCCACGTGATTGAGCTGTTTTTGCAGGGTATTGAGAAACTCGTGCAAACCGGTGTCAAAAATATCTTCAATAGTCAGATATTCCAACTCCGAACGCAAGCGCCCCAATGCCCGTTCCGCCGGATCGCGCCAAGTTCCGGGGGGGGTGCCGGTAATTTGATGCAGCGATCGCTCGCCGCGCAGCAAGCAGAAGCGAATCGAACGGGGAAAACTCGCATCTAACACCAAAAACTCCGCCACATTTTTCGGCGTAATCCGATGCTGACACTTCCGGTACATCTCGTAAGCACTTGCCGAGCGCAGTAACGCCATCCACTGAATTTCATCCAACGTCGTCCCCACATCCTGCACCGAAGGAAGCAAAATAAAATACTTCACATCCAAAATCCGCGAGGTTTTATCCGCCCGTTCTAACAGTCTGCCAATTTGACCGAAATGCCACCCTTCATTATGGGTCATCGTGGCATCCATCACCCCAGCAAACAAGTGACTGGCTAACTTAACTTCTGTAAATAAATCGTGTAGGGTCGCTAAAGGCTGCCCCGGGGCGGCGTCTTTCACCATCATGTAAAAAGCATTCACCTGCTCCCACATTTCCGAAGAAATAATCTCGCGGATGGAACGGGCATTTTCTCGTGCCTCTTGCAGACAGGATAAAATCGAGTGTGGATACTCGCTATCGAACGTTAAAAAGTGAATCACGTTTTCCGCACTGATTTCCCCATAGCGTTCTTGAAACACGGGCAAATCCCCGGTAATTTTCACCAACGGATCCCACTGCTGCTCCATGCCCACGGGAGAATCCAGAATTAAATTTAAGTTCGCATCCACAAATCGGGCAATATTTTCGGCCCGTTCCACATAGCGATTGAGCCAGTAAATCGAATCGGCAACGCGACTGAGCATAAGCTTTTTTGAGGGTAGAGTTACAAAGGTTTTCAGAAAAAGCGGGGGAGAAAGAAGTGGCGGCAAAATCAGCCATTCCTCCGCTTGAAACAAGCAGGTTTGAGTGAGGTTAACTCGTTAACACCCAAGTGTCTTTACTACCGCCTCCTTGAGAAGAATTAACCACTAAAGAGCCTTTTTTGAGCGCCACGCGCGTCAATCCGCCGGGATTGACATAAACCTCTTTCCCATAAAGAATGTAAGGTCGTAAATCCACGTGGCAACCTTCAAAGTGACCGTCGATTAGGGTAGGAACCCGGGACAAACAAAGGGTGGGTTGGGCGATATAATTGCGCGGCGTTGCTTTAATTTTTTCGGCAAAGGCTTCTCGTTCTGCTGGGGTGGATTGAGTGCCAACTAACATGCCATAGCCGCCGGATTCATTGGCGGATTTGACCACCAGTTTATCTAAATTCGCCAGTACGTATTCCAGTTGCTTTGGTTCCCAACATAAATAGGTGGGAACGTTGGGTAAAATTTGGTCTTCACCCAAGTAATAGCGAATCATTTGCGGGACGTAAGCGTAGATGACTTTATCATCGGCGACGCCGGTGCCTAAGGCGTTGGCAATTCCCACGCGCCCCGCGCGATATACCTCCATCAATCCGGGGACGCCCAATAAGGAGTCGGAACGGAATTCGGTGGGGTCCATAAAGTCGTCATCGATGCGCCGATAGACCACATCTACGCGCTGGAGTCCCTTGGTGGTTCGCATTTGCAGGTATCCGTCGGCGACGACTAAATCTTTGCCTTCTACCAGTTCCACTCCCATTTGTTGCGCGAGAAAGGAATGCTCGAAGTAGGCGGAATTGTAAATTCCGGGGGTGAGGACGACAACGGTGGGGTTGGGTAAATTGGCGGGGGTAATGTTGAGTAAGGTTTCCAGGAGGTGGGAGGGATATTCGTCTACCGGTCGGACGTCCATCGTTCTAAAGACTTGGGGAAAGGTGCTTTTCATCACCCGGCGATTTTCGAGGACGTAGGAGACGCCGGAGGGACAGCGCATGTTGTCTTCGAGGACGTACCACTGCCCGTTTTTGTCGCGCACTAAGTCGGTGCCGGTGATGTGACACCAGAGGTCTTCTGGGGGTTTCAATCCGATGCAGGGTTCGAGAAAGCCTTTGGCGGATTTAATCAGTTCTTCGGGAATGATGCCATCTTTGATGATTTTTTGTTCGCCGTAGATATCGGCTAAGAAGAGGTTGAGGGCGTGAATGCGCTGTTTGAGTCCGCGATCGATGTAGGCCCATTCGTCGGCGACGACGATGCGCGGAATCAGGTCGAAGGGGAAAATGCGTTCGGTTCCTTCGTTGTCGCCGTAGACGTTGAAGGTGACGCCGAGTTTGAACATGGCAATTTGCGCCGCTTGTTGTCGCTGTTGCAGTTCCCCTTCGCTGAGAGAGTCGATCCGTTGGATTAAGGGGGTGGCTTGGGGGCGGGGTTGGCCCTCGGCGATGAACAGTTCATCGTAGAAATCCCCTGGTTCGTAGGTGTCGAATCGCACGGTCTGATGTCCCAATTGTATGCTCTACAGTAAAATTTGCTACAGTGGCGCTGAACCGACTGGTTAGTATTATTTTTTCTGAACGAATAAAGAGTCTCTAGTCGCCCTTGGATGGGGGTAATTGGTGAATTCCCCCAGACCATTACTGGTATAAAACTTGACGCGGGTTGAGAACAGTAGCTAGGACTACAAGTTTTTGGGGTCGAATTAATAAGTTTTGTTACAATTTCGCTGACCGATTAGAAAGAGTTATGGCCCGGTTTGCCGATCGCTCTTTTTCGCTAACCCGACATCGGTGGGCTGACCCTTGCCCGGTAACGGATTTTCTGTTAATCATTTGCAATTTTTTGGGGAAGGGCTGCACAACTGGTGGGCTGATTTCTGAGGGTGGGGTTAGCGGAAACCGAGGGGTAAGGAGGAAAGCTCCCGGGAGACGATCGCCCGACGGGTGGAGCGGATGCCCCAACGAGATAAGGTCTGGATAATTGTGAGAAAATCGGCCATAATGCAGTTGGTGTTTTCCGGCGTCAGGCGCGGCACGTGGACGAAAATACACTTAGTGAGAAAGCCCTGGCGGCTCAGGTGGCGCAGGAGGGCGTAATACAGGGCTTCGCACACAAAGTTCCCGGCATCGTGGCTGATGTCCGTGTCGCAGAGGCGGGAAACCAGGCGATCGAGATCCACGGGGGTGTAAAGGGTTCGTTCGCCGTTGCGGGCGCGCGATTCGATGCTGAGCCGCGATCGCGATTCCGCCATGCCGCAGCAGATGATAATATCCGGTTGCATTTGGGTGACGGTGGCGATCGCTAGTTCTGGGGCAAGTTGAAAATCTACCGGTAATTTCCGCAGAAATGTCAGGGATTGCGGACAAATGCCCGAGGGGGCAATCCCGGCAACTAATTCGAGCAAATCGTCCGAGGAATTGGACGGTTGATGCGATCGCCAGACATTAAAGGAGGTTAAGAGGATGGTTTGGTTCATAGAAAACGTGCAAATCGATTTATAATGGTCACAGCCTCGATAATTAGTGTAAGGGAAAAAGGGCAATGCCGGTCATCGCCGTCATCGATTATGATATGGGAAATCTGCACTCCGTGTGCAAAGGATTGGAAAAAGCGGGTGCGACGCCAAAAATCACGGACCTGCCAGAGGAGATATTGCAAGCTGATGCTGTGGTGTTGCCCGGGGTGGGAGCTTTTGACCCGGCGGTACAGCATTTGCGATCGCGCGATTTAGCCTCGCCGGTGAAAGATGCGATCGCCTCGGGGAAGCCGTTTTTAGGGGTATGTCTCGGATTGCAAATTTTATTCGACAGTAGCGAAGAGGGGAAGAAAAACGGGTTGGGGATTATCCCGGGGAAAGTTCGCCGCTTTCAGCACGAAGCGGGCCTCACCATTCCCCACATGGGCTGGAATCAGCTAGAATTGGCTCAGCCCGAGTTGGCCTTGTGGCAACAGTTACCGCCGATTCCCTGGGTGTATTTCGTCCATTCCTATTACGTGGACCCGGTGGATCCGGCAGTGCAAGCGGCAACAGTGACACATGGCACGCAAACCGTCACCGCCGCGATCGCCCGGGATAACATCATGGCGGTCCAGTTTCACCCGGAAAAATCCTCCGACGCCGGCTTGCAGATGTTGGATAATTTCGTGCAATGGGTGGAAAAAGAAGCGGGTAATTGAAATCCCGCCGTGGGGAATCGAAGCGGGCAATGCTATCGCCCGCTATCTCCCCTTCTGAATACTCCATAATCCGCCGATTCACTTCCTCGAATAACTTTCGCGTTTTCTTTAACTCCCGCTTCTTTTTCAGAAAATCGAGAAAACTCGTGTGATAGATGCTGTAGCAGCGTTCTCCTTCTATTTCGCGATCGCTCAAATACTCCACCCACCGATCCAACACCTTCTGCACGTCATATTCATCCGCCTCCGCAATCCCCGCCACCATCTCCGAGGGAATCGGCGTACCACTTTCCACTAAAATAAACAGCACGATGGTCATAAATTCCCCCGGTTCTGTCTCCATGCCCATCCGCACCCAATGCTGTTGATAGTACCCTTCCAACCCTTCCGGCAAATCCTTTAATTCCAGGTCATCATATTGACCCTTGGCAATGGCGGGTAAAACATAGCGCAGGTACATAAAATTATTTTGACTTTTGTCCGCCACACAGTCGATAAACTGTTGCGGCAAAATCTGACGCTGTTGCATCCACTGCTTCAGCGCCTCTTTATGCTCTGGGTCTTCATTAATAAATAAGCGAATGTACGCTTTCACGTCTGCCTCACTCAATTCTGCATATTCGCTTGCCGTTAAATCCAACTGCGCCTCCGGCACTCCCGGCGACACAAACAAGCGTTTTTTCTCCAAAGTGTAGGGACGACGAGTCAGCAAAAAATAAACTCCGTCTGGCAGAGTTGTCGGTAAATGTAACAGATTGTCCCCCGGTTCTCGATCCACCTCATCCAGGGCATCCACCACAATCGCCAACCGTTTCTTATCGGTCAGTTTTTGCGCCACCTTTGCCAGCAACGTCGGCAAATCATCCGCCTCCGCATTTTGCAATTCATACCGCTGAATCAGTTGTTGCCGAATGCTTCGCAAAAACTGTTTTGGAGTATTCCGCCGTTCCGCCAGCACGTTAAAATAACAGGGAGCAAAAGTATCCGAAACATATTTGGCAGCAATGGCACTTTTTCCCATTCCGGCATCGGCAACTAAGGTAAAATAACCGCAAGGGTTCTCGCGCATAAACTTCTCGAACTCGGCAAACACAAATTGACGTCCGCAAAAGGTGCAAGTCTTTTCTTGAATCAGCGCCTTAAATTCTGGGGGATAAGAGAGTTCGGGCGTTGGATTGACCGAGGTTATGGGGCCTGGTTTATAATATTTTGAAGTTAAATAATTACGGAGTATCTTTAATTTACCTGCTCCTTTTTGTGGTTCTAAATTTGGGCAAGTATGGCCAAATTTTTGATAAATGTTTCCCAGGCGTTTTTTGACATTTGGCAGGGTTGTTTGTAGTTGAGCGGCCAATGTCTTCTGAGAGATGTGTTCATTTTCCGAAGGAAGTGCCGCGAGTAACGTCGCTTCCTCGTCGGGACTCAACCCGTGCTTTCTAGCTTCTACCTCGACAAATTCCTGCCAGTCCATAGAGTTTCACCTCATTTCAGGTCAGCTACTATTATAAAGGCGAGACCCGGTTCGCGCAAGCACCTTCTCCTAAAATTAGACCCACTTGTACTTTTCTTGTACTTTGGCTATACCTCGATTAGATAGACTTTTTTTAGACCTTTCTCTATACCTGTTAGATGTAAATTTGAGAGAAATCGTGCCAGCATAGTAATGAAGAAAAAAACAAGTGAAGGAACTTGCAAATGAAGTATTTCCCCCCTTTCGACAATCCCCTTTCCGAAATCGAACAGGAAATTTTCCGTGAATTATTGCGACAAGCGCGACGCAGCTATAACCTCGCTTCTGTCCTTACCGCTGCATCTGCTATTATTCTGATGGCCGGTGTCGGACTGCTTTATTTAGACAAAATTCCCGAAGCAAGCGTCACCGCCGCCGGGGGATTGTTAGGAAGTCTCACCAGCGTGCAATATGCCAAAGAGGCAAAAGACGAACTGCGCGATATCCTCGATGAATGGCAACAATCTCGCCTATCGGTTAATATTGTTTTGGATGAGTTTCGGCATTAAAAAGGCATTTTTTTAACCAAGACCCGCACCCGAGAAACGGCCTATTTTTGCGGGTCTTTTTATTGGGAACATGAGTCGGCGTCGGCGGAGTATAGCCTGCTTCGGGCATGGCTGCGCGAAGGCTTGCAAAAACGGGATTTCCAACGCCCGTTTTTTAGCAGACTTACCTTTGGGGTTTATTCACTGTCCGCCGGCGGGGGATTCGGTTGCTCGATCGCCTCGAGTGGCACATCGCTGGCGGAGGGAGTAGGCGATCGCAGAGCTTCCTCACTGGCGCTACTTTCCCCTTCCCCAGTGCTCAGGGCCTTGAGCGATCGCACTTCCGCTTCTAGAGTTTGCAATCGTGCTTGCAAGGCTTGGTTTTCCTTCTCCAACGCCTGAGCTTTACTGCTGAGATAGGGGTCATTTTCCCACCAATCGATTCCCATCTCTTTCGCTTTATCCACTGAAGAAATCAGCAAGCGAATGCGGATACGTAACAGTTCTGTCGTCGCCACGGAAATCGACACATCCCCGGCGATAACAATTCCTTTATCTAACACTCGTTCCAGAATATCTGCCAAGGTAGAACCTTGGGTGGAGGTGGTAATGCTTCCACTAGATTTTGATGGATAGTTGTTCGACTGCATCGGTTTAGAAGACACGATAAATTCTACTCACTTGACAACCTATGGTGCAAGGCGATATTTCCTCAATTTTTCGCCTCTCTGTTTCCGTCACCCTCAGCACGCCTAACCTTTCCTTAATTCCCCCCTTTTAGAATATTAAACCTGCCATTTTATGGCCACAAAGCCACAATCTATGCTACAATTGTAACGACCTTATTGGCTTTTTAAATCGGCAAAATTTCCCAGGGTTTGCGATGTTAAGTTCCCCTGCCGATGCGGCGATCGCGATTTCTGCTGCCCCTTCTACTATACCGCTCAGGTGGGGGTTTGAAAATGGGCGGGGTTAAAAAAAGATTAAGAAATTTTACTCGGTCTGGGAAAGAAGGGCGTTAATCCAACAACTGAAATGAAGCCACCTCTGGAGGATCGCCTGGGAGGAGCAAAAGGCGATCGCAAAATCAGTGGCATAAATCCGGGCGATCGCGGTTGACAAAATGTCCGAACTATGAAACCTGCGAAAGTAGGTACCATCCATGAAGTTAATTTTTGTAAAATTTCTCGACATCGGTAGCAAATTGAAGTAGGATTGGCAAGAATAGAAACGGTAAACCCGTGAAAAATTGAATTGGGGTGCAAAAATCGGCAAGCAGCAGACTGAGACAAAAAGACGTTAACGCGGTTTATCCACAGGAAGGGGTACGAGGATGGATCCGGTGGGAATTCAGCCTGTATGCGAAACGATAGAACCGAGCAAAAATGACCTGAAAATAGGTCAGCAAATTATCTGAAGGACAGGAGAAAACATCATGGCTGTGGAAAAAGTAAACTCTTCTTCGAGTTTGGCAGAAGTAGTCGATCGCATTTTGGATAAAGGAGTAGTAATCGATGTATGGGCGCGGGTATCCCTCGTGGGAATCGAACTGATAGCGATCGAAGCGAGAGTGGTGGTTGCATCCGTGGAAACCTATTTGAAATATGCGGAAGCGGTGGGCCTGACCTCTCAAGCTGCAGTCCCAGCGGTGTAAGCTAGCACAGGGCATTAAAAAATCAAACCTGCGAGTTGCGATCGCGCAGCCGCAGGTGCTTTTTGCCCGAGGACCGCGAAACCACCTAGGGCGACGCTTGCGGGCGCAACTGCACCCCAGGGTTGCCGAAGGGCCATTGAGGAGAAAAATCATGTCTCTGCGAGAACAATGGAACGCCGCCCGAGAGCAGCGTCAACAAGAAATCCAACTGCGACAACAGCAGGTGCAAGAAAGCCGCGATCGCACCCAAAAAGACCTATCCGAGATCCAGCGCCACCGCGAAACAATGGCGAAAGCGCTGAAAAACTCCTTGAGCGACTTTCACAACACCTTGCAAACCACTGTCGCCACCGTGCGAGAGGACACGCGATCGCAACAGCAGCAAGTCTGGTACGCCGCAAGACAGCAGCGCCAAGCCGACTACAGCGCCATCCGAGAATACGTATGGGGAAAACCGCCCCAGGCGTCCAAAACTCCCCCGCAGAAACCCACCCCTGCATCCCCCCAACCCAAGGAGCGATCGCAATAACAACTCCCCATAATTTGCCCAATTCTAACGGCGGGTGCGAGGGTATCCCTAGCTACTCCAGTAGCGAGCAAAACCCTCGCATCCCATAAAAATTCACAACTTCTAAACGAATCGCCAGCGCCGATCTAATGCGGAGAAGTTAACTCGTGACCACAGTTTTGCAACCCAACTCCCAGAAATTTGTCGATACCCCCAGCATCCATCGGTTGACCCGGCGCGCTTTGCGCTATCTCCAAGCGGGATTTTCCATCCACCTGCGCGGACCGGCAGGAACCGGGAAAACCACCCTCGCCATTCATCTGGCAAATTTGCTGGAACGCCCGATTGTCCTTATCTTTGGCGATGACGAATACAAATCCTCCGATTTAGTCGGAAACCAACGCGGCTACAACCGCAAAAAAGTGGTGGATAACTTCATCCACACCGTCGTCAAAGTCGAAGATGAATTTCGCCAATCCTGGGTCGATGCGCGCTTAACCACCGCTTGTCGCGAAGGCTTAACCCTAATTTACGACGAATTCAATCGCTCTCGTCCGGAAGTCAACAACGTTCTTCTCCCCGTATTAGAAGAAAAACTCTTAGTTCTACCCACCAGTTCCCAGCAACCCGAATACATTCGCGCCCATCCTCAATTCCGGATTATCTTTACCTCCAATCCCGAAGAATATTGCGGCGTTCACGAAGCCCAAGACGCCTTGATGGATCGGCTAATTACCATCGACCTCCCCGAACCCGACGAACTGACCCAACAAGAAATTGTCGTGCAAAAATCCGGCTTGAGTCGGTCCGAAGCATCCACCATTGTCACCCTCGTCAAGCGCTTTCGGGAACGCACCACGACCCCGGAAAAATCCTCCGGTTTGCGCGCTTGTTTGATAATCGCCACCGTGTGCCAACCCAACGACATTCCCGTAGACCCCACCAACCCAGACTTCCGCGACATTTGTGCCGATGTCCTCATCTCGCGCGCCAAAGTTTCTCACACCCAAGGACGATCGGTGCTTGAAGAACTGTTTCAAACCGCGATCGCCGTGGGGTCTCGTTAGTCAACCGACCCATAACCAACGATCGATGACCCAGGAGAGAAATGACCCATGACAGAAGTGGACCTCGGCTATTCTCCTTCCGCCATTGCGGAGTTTAATGGCACTCGCGATGATGAAGTTCCCTATAGTGCGAAATTCAACCCGCCGGACTTTACCATCGAAATGTGGATAGAATTCCAGGGGGGACTGGGGTATCGCGCCATTTTAACCTCTGTCAGCGGTTCGGAAAGCGAGGGACGCAGAGGATACCTCTTTTGTATCAACCCGGCGGGACAATGGCAATTTTGGCTCGGAAGCGGAATTGCCCGGTTTCCCTGGGTGATTTTGTGCGGCCCGTTTGCCCAATCCGGGGTCTGGACGCATCTGGCGGGCACTTACGATTCCCAGACACAAACGGCCACATTTTATCTCAACGGGGCGATTGTAGACCAACGCCAGCGGATTCAATTTCAACCCAACGCCGCCCAACCCCTGCATGTGGGCGCAGGGGCAACCCACCAAAGCGGAGCCAGTCCATGTTTCTTTCACGGTCGGATCGCGCGGGTGCGCCTGTGGGACGAAACCCTCTCTGGGGAAGAGATTTACACCCTTGCAGCCTGCGCCTCCTCCGCCCCGGCGGAACCCGAGTTCAAAGAACCGGAACCCCCCCTCGGCGCAGAAAATGCCGAATTGCCGCAACAGTCGGTGTTGATATTGAACGGGCAAAGCGATCGCATTCAACTCCCGCGCCAGAGCATTCCTGGCGGCGATGAAATCACCGTGAGTTTTTGGACCTTTGGCGAAGGGTCGGCGAATCAAAACGGTAGCGCGATCGCTGCATTCGACCGATCCGGGGTGCGATCGCTGAACATTCACCTCTCTTGGGATAGCAGTTGGGTGGGATTTGAGTGCGGATCCGACCCCACCGGAACTCAGCGCGATCGCATCGAACAAACCCTCCTCGAACCCAACCCGAATCCCACCTGGACTCATTGGGCATTTACCAAAAGTGCCACTACCGGGGAAATGAATATTTATCGCAATGGAGAATTGTGGCAAAGCGGAAGAGATAAAACCCTGCCCCTTCTCCCCCCGCAAACCGTATTTGTCGGCAATTCTCGTCCCCATCGGAAAGGATATCAAGGAATCATTCGAGAACTGAGAATTTGGAACACCGCGCGGTCGCGATCGGACATTCAAGCCGATTTTAACGGCTGTTTGCGCGGAAACGAACCCGGTTTAATCGGCTATTGGTCCTTGAATGAAGGAGAAGGAAGCGCGGTTTACGATAAAACCGACAATTGCAATCACGGGTCGATTCACGGAGGGAAATGGAAAACCCTTCGAGTCCCCCAGACTTGTTCCATATCCGCCGCTAAAGACTCCCCCCGCGCCATTGTTACTGCCCAAAAATCCGGCTTGCAATTTGACGGAATCGACGATTATATCGCCCTGAAAAACCCCTTTTCCAACCCCCGCCGCTTTACGATTTCCCTGTGGGTAAAACCGACAATGTTAGAGGGCGGTTGGCAAGGAATTATCGGTGACAGTGGGAGAGAAAAACCCCATTCCCCCGGACTCGCCCTCGCCCCGAAAAAGGGTGCATTGCACTACGATTCCTGGGAGGCGGACGGTAGCGCACAATATGCCGGCACGCTGGATGGCTTCTTTGTGGCGCGCGATCGCTGGGTTTACCTCACCTGGGTGAAAGAAGAAACCGAATACCGCTTTTATCGCAATGGCGAGTTAGTTGCGATCGAAGCCGCGCCCGATATGGTCTATACAAGTTCGACGTATTTTATTGGTCGAGGAGATAATTATTTCGCCGGCTCCCTCCGCTATGTGAGAATTTGGGATATAGTATGCAGCCTCGCGGAAATACGCCGCCAGTTTGCCGGTGCCCTCCCTGCAGGGGAAGCCGGCTTATCTCATTACTGGCCCTTAGATGAAGGCGAAGGGACAATCGTAACCGACAGCGCCGCCCGTCCCCACCCCGGTCAAATCATCGGCGCGACCTGGGGGCGATCGGCCTTGCCCCTGGCGACTTCCGACTCTCACCCAGACGAATTACAGCCCGTCTTGTGCTTCGATGGCGAAGATGACTATGTAGAAATCGGCGACCCCTTCGAGAACCCCACCACCTTTACCATTTCCCTGTGGATAAAACCCGCCCAGCGGGACAATGCTCCCTATTCATACATCCTCGGGAAGCGATGGTGGCGCAACTACTTCAAACCCGAACTGTGGATTGTCCCCCAGACTCGCGCCCTCTTCTATCAG
The DNA here is from genome assembly GCF_055795085.1 of Phormidium sp. CCY1219. Lineage (NCBI taxonomy): Bacteria > Bacillati > Cyanobacteriota > Cyanophyceae > Oscillatoriales > Oscillatoriaceae > Phormidium > Phormidium sp. CCY1219. The sequence goes on from NZ_JAYFEQ010000620.1 coordinate 18,589, forward strand.
ACCCACCACCCCAGCGACCCCGACAATCGCGATATGGGAACGTTACCGAACTTCTTTCACCCCGACCCTGGAGAATGGGTTCACATCGCCTGGGTGAAAGCAGGGCGCGAGTATCGCTTTTACCGCAACGGCGAGTTATATGCCACCCACCCCGCCAGCGATCGCTTTTATACTGCTGCCCATACGAGTTACTGGTTGGGCAAGATAGATACCGGACGAGCGACGATTCGGCACTTCTGCGGTGCCATGAGCGAAGTGAGAATCTGGAGGATTGCCCGCAGCGAGTCCGAGATTCGCGCCGATATGAAGCAGCGCTTAACCGGGAATGAAGCCGGATTGGCCTATTATTGGCCGTTGAATGAAGGAACCGGGGAACTGGCGCGGGATTTGGCGCATCCCGGCAATGATGGCACAATTTGCGGGGCGACTTGGACGGAAATGGAGGTGCCGATCGCCAGTTGGGAAGCACCTGCGCCGGTGCAACAGTTTCAACAACCGGCGATCGCCTTCGATGGGGCAGACGACTATATAAAACTAGACAATCCCTTTGCCAACGATACCACCTTTACTATTTCCCTCTGGGTCAAACCCGCCACCCTCGACGATGGCGCGTGGCACGGAATTTTAGGCAAACGGGGGTTCGGAGAAGACTGTGCCCCCGCCCTCTCCCTCTGTCCTTACGATCGCGCCTTATACTATCACCTCGGGGTTCCCGGTGTCGCCACCCCAGATGCCGATGTGCTAATCGACTTTTTCCCCGCCGTACAATCCTGGGTTCACATTACCTGGGTGAAAGACGGGGGGGAATCTCGCTTTTACCGCAACGGCGATCCGGTGGCAAAAAAACCCGCACCCGATCGCTTTTCTCGCCCCCAGAGTGACTATTGGGTGGGCAAACTCGGCGGTAGAATCACCCAAACCCACGAGAGCTTTTTTGCGGGAAAAATGGCAGAAGTCCGGATTTGGAGTGTGGCGCGCACCGAGGCAGAAATTCGCGCCGACTTGAACCGTCGTTTGACAGGCGATGAAGAGGGGTTAAGCTATTATTTACCCTTGAATGAGGGAGAGGGTGAAATGCTTGGCGATCGCGCTTCCCATCCCGGGCGCGCTAAACTGGTAGGCGCAACCTGGACCGAAGTGGAGGTGCCGATTTCCTAACCCCAACCGGGCGCAATGTCAGGCCAAAATCTGACTCCCGAACATCAACCGCACGAAGAACAAAAAAAATTGGGAGGTTTTGATGAGTGTCAGCGGGGAAATGAATCATCCAATCAATCTTTACAACTCGCTTAATCTGATAATGTTTAGCGGGAAAGGAGGCGTGGGAAAAACCACTTTAGCTTGTGCATTTGCCAGACAGTGGGCGAAATTATTTCCCCAGGAACGCATTGTGTTACTATCCACCGATCCGGCCCATTCTTTAGGCGATGTGCTGCAACTTCAGGTGGGACATACCGCCGCACCTTTGCCCGATTTGCCCAACTTAAGCGTGCGGGCGATCGCCGCCACAGAATTACTGCTCGAATTTAAAGAAAAATACGGTAACTTTCTAGAAGTATTAGTCGAACGGGGGAGTTTTGTTGAGGGAGAAGATTTAACCCCGGTGTGGGATTTAGAATGGCCCGGATTAGATGAAATTATGGGACTGCTGGAAATCCAACGGTTGCTGAATGAAAAGGTAGTAGACCGGATTGTGGTCGATATGGCTCCTTCCGGTCATACCTTAAATTTGTTCGGAATTAAGGATTTTTTAGAGATTGTTTTAAATTCCCTGGAACTGTTCCAAGAAAAGCATCGGCACATGGCAAAAACCTTTAAGGGACAGTACACTGGCGATGAGATTGATGAATTTTTGACCCAGATGAAAGCCGATTTAGCCGACGGGAAACGCTTGCTGCAAGATGAGGCATTTACCGCTTGCTTAGTGGTGGCGATCGCCGAACCGATGAGCCTGTTAGAAACCGAACGGTTTATCGCCAATTTGCAAGCGCTTTACATCCCATTTGGCGGTCTATTTGCCAATCACATTTTACCCCCAGATGACCCAGATGTAGACCGCTATGGCGAACAGCAACAACTGCTGGAAAACTTCCTGCATTTGGCGGGGAATAAACCCCTATTTCTCCTTTCCGAACAACCGTCCGAACCTATTGGAAATGCGGCGCTAGATAGCCTAATTCCGCAGATGGAAAAGATTGATACCATCTTGCCCGCTACAGCAGCGTCATTCGCTTGGCCCGAAAAAATTCCCCCCAGTTTCAGCGATTTTATTGCAGAAGGTCGCCGATTGATTTTAATTGGCGGGAAAGGCGGGGTGGGAAAAACCACTGTAGCGGCGGCGATCGGGTGGGGGTTAGCCCATCGCTATCCCGAGAAAAAGATACGCATGGTTTCTATCGACCCGGCGCATTCCTTAGGAGATGCGATCGGACAACCAATGGGACATGAACCCACAGAAATCACTGCCAACTTAAGCGGACAAGAAATCGATGCTAAAATTGTTTTGGAACAGTTTAGGAATGATTATTTGTGGGAATTAGCCGCCATGATTAGCGGCGAAAGCCCCCAACCCGGTGCGGTAAAAATCGCTTATACCCCGGAAGCTTGGCGACAAATTGTCGCCCAAGCATTACCCGGAATTGATGAAATGCTCTCCTTAATTGCTGTGATTGAATTATTGGAGCGCCAAGAACAAGATTTAATTATTCTCGATACCGCCCCCACCGGTCATCTGTTGCGTTTTTTAGAAATGCCTTCCGCACTCGCTGATTGGTTGGCGTGGATATTCAAACTGTGGATGAAATATCAAAATGTGTTAGGGCGCGTGGAGTTCATGGGACGACTGCGGAATCTGCGAAAACAAGTGGTCAAAGCGCAGAAGAAGTTAAAAGACCCCACTCACACTGAATTTATCGGCGTCATCCAAGCGCAAACGGCAATTGTGGCGGAACAAGTGAGGTTAATCCAATCCTTGCAAAATATGGAAGTACCGCAACGGTATGTGGTGCATAATCGCTATCGCCACCTGCAAGAAATCGACCGCGATCGCTTTCCAGAACTCGAAATCGTTCGATTGCCCGTGTTACCGCGATCGGTGGAACCGTTAGAGCAAATCAAAGGCGCAGCAAACTTGTTGTTTTAAAAAGGGTCTGAGGTTCGCAGTAGCGCTTTAGGGCGATCGAGAGCGCTACTCCAAGCTGAATGCTCCAAACCGAAATTGCCTTTCTGAGTGCAGAAATGGTAAAATTTCCGAGAGTTCTCTACCTCTAGACGGAGGAACGTACTTCCGGGCAAATCTGCCTGTAGAGGAAGGCCGAGTGAGGGATAAATCGTTAGATTAGAGTCAAACTCTCTAAAAAATGCCGAACCTTTTTCCAACCCCCCAAGCACTGTGCTGGGGTCGCATTTGTCACTCCTAATCCTTCACCGGACAAAGGACAAAGGACAAATAATCCAGGAGAAAGGACAAACTGAATTAGACGGGTTAGAAACCCACGCAAATCTGTTAGCGATCGCCGCAACCAATCGTCGCGATGCGATCGATCCGGCGTTATTGAGAGCGGGCCGTTTTGATTTGCAATTCGTGGTAGATTTACCGGATGTAGACACTCGCTTGGGAATTGTGCAAGTCCACAATCACGATCGCCCGTTAGCCAATGTGAATTTGTCCGAGTGGGCGACAATTACAGAGGGATGGAATGGCGCGGATTTGGCACTGTTAGGCGATCGCGCTGCAGTGGAAGCGATCCGTCGCTATCGTAGCTTGGGGAAAAGCGATCCGGCAGCGATTCAGATTACTACAGAAGATTTTCGCTACGCTTACGATATGTTGAGCCAACAGCGATCGGGGTAAAACAGGAGAGCGATCGCTCTTTTTTATAAATGCAGCAGATCGGTTGAAAGCGATCGCAGCAGCCGCGAATCTTTTTTCAAATTATTTCACAGGATAAGAGATTATTCTGGCAATAAAATAATAATCATCACCAGTAAAAACCACGACTTCCAAAAGAAAGGTAAAGCGCATAAAGACCATACAATAGTGCCCAAAATAGATTGGCTTAGGTGCTTATTGATGCCCACTAAACCCAACCAACACAAGAGATGAGAAAACGTTACCGCTAAAAGCGCATCATCCTCATTGGCAAAACGCCGTTGCCCTGTTGGATTCACCGTAAAATCATAAACTTCTGGCCCTACAATACTCCAACCTAAGATAAAAGACCCCACAAAACAGAAAACTAACATGCCAAAAAATGCTAGGATTAATCCACAGCCACTGCCCTCATTTATAGAAGAATTTTTGTTCATGGCTGCTAAATTTCCTAAAACTAGCGTTTGCCAATCGATAAAATCATGTTTTGTCCCCAGATTGATTGACACATTAATTGACTCAACGAAGTAGCAGTATAAAAAGATAAAAATTGGAAAAATCTAGGATAAAATTTATTTATTACAATCCGGTGGTGCTGAAAACTCATTAAAACGATCGCCTCCATCAGCAGTTAAAATAATTGTACCATCAACATTTCTTTTCCATCCAGTCGCTTCGATTAACGGAGGAGAAGTCATACGATCGCTTCTCGAAGGGATCTGATTTTCCGAAGAAACAGAAAGAGAAACTCCCAGATCTACCAGCGATCGCATTCCTGTAAGTGGATCGAACGGTGTGGGAGGCAAACCGCCTCGCCCAGTCACGATAAATTCGCTATTCTGGTCTTGTTTGCAAGGGTCTTGCCCCATCAGACTAGCGACATCGAGCAAATTATTCGGCAATTCCACTAACCCAGCAGTAGCTTGAATCTCAGGCGTCTTGATTTCCACCACCCCACTAAATTGCGCTCCTAATTCAGAAGTTGCCGTGATATCGCTTGATAGAGGACTTTCTGCTTTTCGAAATTCAGTACCGAAGATACCAGTGGCATTAATGCTCACTTGTCCTCCCACTCCTTCTCGAGCATTTGCCGTAATATCGCTATTTTCCAACCCTACTAACGTATCCGTATCGATAGTGATATTTCCGCCATTGTTACTCCCTGCATTCGTGGTAATATTGCCGCTCCTGAACAACATTAATTGATTGGAATTCAGGATAATATTTCCGCCTTCACCGGAAAAAGTGGCTGCATTAATTTCTCCCCCGTTTTCTACCCGAATAAAATCTGCATAAACTTCCATAATTCCTGCATTTCCTGTGCCCAGACTCCCCACACCCACGCGAGCACCATCTCGAACTATCAATTCTCCAGTGGTCAGCAATAAGTTACCGCCATCTCCAGTAGGTTGGTCTGGAAATCCTTCAATTCCAGATGAAGCAAATAAGCCACTTTTAAACCGACCATCTGCTGACATTCCCCTGATTTCTACGGACTCAGAAGCTTCTACGTTAAGCGTTCCTCCCTGACCCGCATTTCGAGTAGAAGCTGAGATACCGCCACCGTCTGCAATCAGCAATTTTCCGGTCAATATAGTTAAGTTTCCGGCGGTTCCAGACCCCAGGGAATCGGTAAACACAGCACTATCGTATTCCCGGATTTCTACCGAGTCAGAGGCACGAATACTGACATTTCCACCGTCACCGAAAGCCCCAGTTCCCGATGCAATTTCGCCGCCACTTTGCAAGGTTAATCGTTGAGTGTCAATGACAATATTACCGGCCATTCCTTCTCCCACAGAGCTAGAAAGGATAAAGCCATTGTTGAACACCTTAACTGATTCTGTGGCGCGGATGGTTAAATTGCCGCTATTCCCTTTACTGAGGGTGCCCGTTTCGATAATTCCTTGGTCTTGTACGGTGAGGTTTTGAGTGGTAATGGTAATATCGCCGCTGTTGCCGATGCCGCCGGTACCCGTTCCCACCAAGGAACCTCCTTGAATCTGCAAGCGATCGGCTTGGATGGATAATTCCCCACCATTTTTATTTTCCAGAGTAAAAGAAGCGATCGCAGATTCATCGGTTAAGGTCACTTCTCCCCCCCTGATTTGCACTTCTCCACCCCCAATTCCGCTGGCATTCAGAGAAGCTTGGCGCGACAGGCGTAGAGACTGGAAATTTTCCACCGTTTCGTATCCCAACCCCCAGCCTAATGCCGTTTGATTGAGGGGAACGTGGCTGTTCCCCCCCACGCTTCCCAACTCAATTCGTCCTCCGCCCGTGGTGATGTTTCCCCCCATGATGTCAATTTCTCCACCCACAAAAGCAATGGATTTTCCCGGAAATACTTGCAGCCCAATGGGACGATTTAAAATATTTTCGACGATTTGGTTGGTAATTTGTACGGTTTCTTGACCCCCCAACAATAGGGGGATTGTCGGAAAGGATTTCGGCTGATTCATCATTTGCCCTTCAAACACAATTCGCCCCGGATTGTTTCCGAATTGTAAGCCGATGGGAACGCTGACGGTTAATAGCGGTGCAGTTTGCGGTTCGGTAGCGCTAAACGAACCATCGCTAAACTCAATACTGCTGGCTGTGGTGGCTAAAAATGACCCTCCAATATTCAATCTAGCATTGGGTCCGAATAGAATTCCATTGGGGTTCATTAAAAATAAATTGGCATTACCATTGGCTTGAATAATTCCATCAATGTGAGAAATAGAACCGCCGGTAATTCGGGAAAAGATGTTTTGGATATTGACAGAATTATCGAAATGTGCTATCTCCCCTGTGGGAAGGGAAAATTCGCGAAAGCTATGGAATAAGTTACTGCCCGCCGCCGTACCACCTGTAATCCGGTACACTTGCTCCTCTACATTCACCGCAGAATTGTTGGGCAGGGTGGCATCCGGGACGATTTGCGCCAGAACTGGGGGAGGACTGGCGATCGCGAGCCAGGAGACGAGGGAAAGGGAGAGGCTGAGATAAGCGGTGTTTGGCTTCATAGATGTAGATGGCACTCTAGGTTTTTGATATTTTGACATAAAATGCAGGGAAAACATCTGAATGTCATCAATTGATGATATGGCAAACCTCGGTATGGATTCTCCCCGGGAGTTGGGGGGCAACATGCCCCCCCGCTGGGGGATTGTTGCCAATCCCCATGCCTTGTGTTCTTCCAGGAAACTCAATGCCGAAGTTGTTCCTGTCAACTCGGAAGTTCCTGGGAGGAAGTTAATCGGGTCTTGATGGCGGGTGATTGGGCGATCGCGATAAGATGGGTTAACCTCCGAGCGCGATCGCCTTGCATGCCGCTAGAGCGCTTCTCACACAAAGCTGAAGCAATCATCCTCTACACTCAGAGCTGAATTATCTACCACAATTGCCATCAGCTCGTTTTCACCCCAAGTAGTCTTGAAGATAGCCGTGCCCGCAGGTAAGTCTTCAGGAGCATTCCCTAGCTGATAGTCAGTGGGTTCACCATACAGTTCTCCGAGAGCCAGTTCAAAGCCGTTACCCAGGGCTAAGGCTAAGTCGTATTCGCCTGCTTTATCAACAAATTCGTCTTCATCGATACCGTAGTTGAGCAGATGGTCGAGTAGGGTTGGGTTATCGAAGTCTTGCAGGTCAGCATTGGCGGAACGATAGTAGTCTAAGTCGATCGACCTCAATCAATGTGCAAAATAATTTGCAGCCTTGCTTAAGGCGCAACTGTTGCTGTAAAAGTGCCTAATTCCCCAAGGTATGAGTGCCAGACGGGCACGTGGGAACGCCATTGATTAGGGTGGGGACGGGGAGTTTTACCGGACCGCCAACCTGCGCTTCACACAGAACCGAGAGTGAGCGGTCGTTGTCTAATAAAAATACCCCGCCCACGTAACTTTTGCTTTCCTCATGTTTGGCGATCGCGTAGTTAAACACAGCCCCGTTCGCTTTTTCTATGATATACCGATATTCCGCTGTTTCAGAGAGCATCCCTACTCCGAGTTCGGCGATCGAATCAGTAAACTGGTTCGGTTGATTCGGCGGGTCGCTTTCCTGATGGGCGGCTGCTTCTGCTATCAGTCTTTGGCTTTGTTTAACCAATTGAATAAACTCTTTCCTATAGCCTTCTAAATCGGCTCCGCGCGAGCGATTGGCCAGTGTTAGCACTTGCGCTAAAGTGGCGTTTTGCTTGTACTCGGAGTCTCGCAAAATCATGCCGAATTCTGCCACAGCCGCCGAAAATTTGAAGTTTTCGGAACTGTTTTCTAGGGCTACTTCGTCACTCTCTGACACAGAGTGAGTGGTGAGCTGGGAGGGGGTTGAATCCGGGGCTTTATGGCGCAATTTAACCAGCATGATTTCGTGGCTGAGATAGCTCCCTAGATTGGCGGATTCTTGTTGATATCGCAACTCATCCACTGGAGGTAAATTCACATCGTTTTCTACTCCCACGGGAATGATTTCGTAAAGTGCCGTTACCGAATGTCCCGCGCCTAATTCTCCCGCATCTTTGCGATCGTCTTGGAAATCTTCCGCCTGAAGCCGCCGATTTTCATAGCCAATCAGACGGTAGGCTTGCACTTTTGCCGGATTGAATTCTACTTGCACTTTCACATCTTTGGCAATGGTAAATAAGGTGCCTGCCATTTCCGTAACTAGGACTTTTTTCGCCTCGGCGAAGGAGTCAATATAGGAATAATTGCCGTTGCCTTTGTCGGCGAGTTGCTCCATTTTGGAATCTTTCAGGTTGCCCATGCCAAATCCCAATACGCTGAGAAATATACCCCGATCGCGATACCCTTCTATCAGCCTCACTAATTCGCTTTCGCTGGAAATTCCGACATTAAAATCCCCGTCGCTGGCAAGAATTACCCGGTTATTTCCATCCGGTAAATAGGTTTGTCTCGCCATCTCATACGCCAGTTTTATTCCTTGCCCTCCAGCGGTAGACCCCCCCGCCTCCAAGCGGTTAATGGCTGCCAAAATTTTGCCTTTTTTATCCCCAGGGGTGGGCGGTAATACCAAACCGGCTGCTCCTGCATACACCACAATCGATACCCGGTCTTTTTCGGTTAAGCGATCGACTAGCAATCCCAAGGACGATTTCAGCAAGGGCAGCTTATTTGCAGCGCTCATCGATCCGGAAACATCAATCAGAAAAACTAGATTGCTAGGGGCAAATTCTTCGGAAGAAAGCTGTTTTCCCTGCAAGCCAATGTGAACTAATTTATGAGTCGGATTCCAGGGGGCTTGAGAAACTTCGGTGGCGATCGCAAAGGGTTCGTCTCCTACCGGTTGCGGATAATCGTAGGTAAAGTAATTAATTAATTCTTCGATTCTTACTGCATCTTTTGGCGGTAACTGCCCGTTATTAATAAATCGGCGAATGTTACTGTAGGATGCGGTGTCTACATCAATGGAAAAGGTGGAAAGGGGATTCAGGCTAACGGACTGAAATGTATTTTCAGTAATAATGTTGTATTCCTCGGTAGTGGCGAATTCTTGCACCGGCATCTGTGGCGTCTGATTTTCTCCTAAAATGTACGCCTGCTGGGCGCGATTTAAAGCGCCAATATTGTTTCGCGCTTCTATTTGCTTTGATTTATTGGCTTGGCTTAAAAAACTCGGCAAACTAAGTGCCGCCAAGAGGCTAACCGCAATTACAAGAAAAATTAGCCAGCCAATCAAGCTCCAACCTCCAGTGGTTTGCTTTTCAGACAAATATTGAAGGTATTTTAGCAACCAAAGATTCCTTTTTTGATTCGTTGTTTTCATCAGAACACCTCTGAATCGATACATGATGCATGCTGCCAAATTCTCACAAAAATCCGCAGCCTCGAAGGGTAGGGCTAAACCCGAACTAAGCCCGCCTACGCGGGCTAACTTTAAACCGATGTTTCATAGGCGGATTTCGCATTGTGACCATAACAAGCCGATCGCCTATTTTGGCACAACTCGACCGACTCCCCATCACTTGAACTTGTATCTTACAGCAAAAGTGAAACAATGCCATGTTTGACGACCTTTCCCGGCTGTGCGATTAGGGGAAATACGGTTTTTCGGGACTGCTGTGCGGGGCTTAAACCGCTTTTCTCGGTTAAGTCATGGTGCTTTTCTCTCTGCTATTATTCATATCTATTGCCTTACTTTCGATTGTACCCAGGTTTCCCTTAATATCTTTCACCAACTGGGAACTTTACCCATTCACATCCCGTCACTTTCACTGTGACCCGAAAAATAAATCGCAAATTATTCGCAAATTATTCCCGGTTTTTTTCTTTACGTAAATCATTTAGCTCACTTATGCTTGAATAAGTGCAAGGTATAATCTCTGGGAAAATGCCTTCCGTGCCCGATCGCCCTCGTTAATTGACAACTAACAATTGACAATTGGCAATTGCTTATTCGGTGTAATTTGCTTGGCGGAAGATGCGCGGGATTGCGAGGGGGCGATCGCCAATCTCGCAATCCGGTTCGGGAGGCACCTCATCTGCAAGGGATGGGAGCGCGATCGCCCAAAAATGCAGTATTCTATTACTATGAGCTTGAGAATTTATGGGAATCGCTTACTCAAAACTTTACCCGGGCAGCAAACTCGACCTACGCCATCTCGGGTTCGCGAAGCTTTATTTAATATTTGGCAAGGGGCGATCGCCGATTGTCGCTGGTTGGATCTATGCGCCGGCAATGGTACGATGAGTGCAGAAGCCTTGTGTCGCGGCGCGGCGCAGGTGGTGGCGATCGAACAGTCCCCTCGCGCCTGTAACATCATTCGGCAAAATTTGCAACCGGTGGCGGGAGAACATCAAACCTATAAAGTCCTGCGCGCTGATGTGGCGACGCGCTTAAAAACCCTCCAAGGTCAGCAGTTCGATCGCATTTATTTCGATCCGCCTTATGCCGGCACTCTCTATCAACCGGTTATTCAGGCGATCGCCTCGTACCAACTTCTCGCCCCCCACGGGGAATTCGCCGCCGAACACCAGCGCGATCGCTGTGCCTTTGAACCCATTCCCCCCTTAGAAATTTGTCGCCAAAAAGTCTACGGAAACACCGCTTTAACCTTCTTCTGCCATAGCGAATTGCCAACTGATAATCAGTAATTCACCGTTCTCCCAAGCGGTTGCATCCCGGGGAAAAAGAATTGGATTGTAGAGACGTTAGCGACAACGCCTCTACAACAGCATCCACAGGCGATGCTCGGTAATGACAGAAACTCGCTATTCCCTTACAGTTTCAACTGATTGCCCCGTTTGTACTGATCGTAGGCGGCAAAAAATAAACCGGCGAGGGTGACGAGAATCAAACCGAGTACGATACCTGAGAGTAAGGGTTCTACCACGTTGAGCTTCTCCTTTTCAAACTAAGGGTGAGTGGTTTGCGGTTAATGGTTGTGGCTATTTTCGCATATTTCTGCCGCAAATCATCCCGACATCTGCCAGAAGTGACGCGCCACGGGAATCGGCGAAAGAACTCCGACGATGGATGAGGTCTCTCGCCCCCCACTCAGGGCGGGTCGTTTACAATATGTTATAAAACAAACAGTTGGTTGTCCATTCACCCAGAATCACAGTTGCCTTGACTAACGATCTGACCAAACCAGAGGCGGAAAGTCGCACCGATGCTAACGGGGCGACGCAGAGGCGCTTGCGAAGCGTCCTGGTTCTGGCAATGGTGATTGCGGCGATCGCCGCTACAGTCTTCACCGTTACCCAACTGCAAGTCAGCGACCCCTACATGGAAACCGTCCTAACCCTCAACGGCGATCCGGTTCAAGGTCATGCCATTTTTCAGATGAACTGCGCCGGATGTCATGGCGTCAAAAATGGGCGACAGGTCGGGCCAAGTCTGACCGGTGTCTCCCAACGCAAATCCCGCGTCAGCATCATTCACCAAGTCATTAGCGGCGAAACCCCCCCCATGCCGCAATTCCAACCCAAACCCCAAGAAATGGCCGACTTGCTCGAATATCTCCAAACCCTCTAAACATCCGTATAGTAGCGGTTAGAAAGCAGTAAAAAATCACTCCGCGTAGGCGGACGCCAGAAAAGCAAAGGCGCGATTTCAATTTCCCGCCTTTTCCTTAACACTCAACCCATCCGATCGCATCCAAAAATTCACCCCCATTGCAATCCCGGGATTACTGAAACTGTTGGGCATAAAACTGCGCGTAGCGTTGCCCTTTTTCCAACAATTCCTGATGAGTCCCCGATTCAATAATCTGCCCCTGTTCTAATACCAAAATGCGATCGGCGCGACGAACTGTAGCGAGGCGATGCGCGATCGTAAAAACCGTGCGGTCTTTCATTACTCGTTCTAATGCTTCTTGCACCAAAGTTTCCGATTCCGAATCTAACGCCGATGTCGCTTCATCGAGAATTAAAATTGTCGGATCGAGCAACACCGCCCGGGCGATCGCGATTCGCTGTCGCTGACCCCCGGACAAATTCACCCCCCGTTCTCCCACCCAACTGTGATATCCATCGGGCAACTGACGGATAAACTCATCTGCATTGGCAATTTTTGCCGCTTCTTCAATCCGATCCAGGTCGTATTCCACTTGTCCGAAGGCAATATTTTGGGCGATCGTACCAGTAAATAGAATGGTTTCTTGAGGCACAATTCCAATTTGACGGCGCAAACTGCGAATGGTCACGTCCCGAATATCGATTCCATCGATAAAAATTTCGCCGATTTGCACGTCGTAAAACCGAGGTAAAAGATTCACCAACGTGGTTTTTCCCGCCCCCGAGGGACCGACTAAGGCGATCGCTTCTCCAGGAAATGCCAACAAACTCAAGTTTTCCAGGGCGGGTTTTTCATGTCCCGATTTCTCCTTACCATTCCCTACACTTCGCTTCGGATAGGCAAAGGTTACGTCGCGATATTCCACTTTTCCGCTCACTGGTGGAAGCGCGATCGCCCCTGGTTTTTCTACCACCGTCGGTTCCACGGCAAACAATTCAAAAATCCGGTCTACCGAAGCTTCTGCTTGTTTGAACTCATTATAATTACTGGTGGTCAGGGAAATGGGATTAATCATCAGCGCCACCGCCGCCACATAACTGACAAATTCGCTGCCAGTTAAATTGCCCCGAGAAATTTGCCATCCCCCGAGAAAAAAGAGCAACAAAACGCTTAAGGCTTCTAGAAATCCTACCACCGGAAACTGAATTGCTTTGAGCTGTTCGGCCCGATATTTCACCCGTCGATTGTGTTCTGCTTCCATTGCAAACCGATGGATTTCATACTCCGATGCCGCGAATGCTTGCACCAATCGAATTCCACTAAAAACTTCCGAAATCAAGGCAGATAAATTAGAAATCCGCTGCTGACTGGTGCGCGAGACTATCAGCAATCGATGCCCAAACCAGCTAATTAAAACCGCCATAATGGGCGCGATCGCCAAGGTTGCCAGGGTCAGTTGCCAATTGAGATAAATCATATATCCCAGAACCACCAGCAGTTGTAAAATGCAGGGGACAAACTGATGGAATACTTTATTAACCACTTCGCCAATGCGATCGATGTCTTCAGTGAGGCGATAGGACAAATCCCCGGTTTTTGTCGTTTCAAAAAAGCCGAAATTGAGCTGATGTAAGTGGGCGTAGGCTTGTTTCCGCAAGTCGAGGGCGATCGCTAGGGCAGCTTTTGCCATCAGCGCATCTTGTCCGTATTGTACCAGTCCTTGCCCGAGGAAAATTAACGCCCCAAAACCGGCCAAGCGCGCGATCGCTCCCACATTGCCTTCGCCAATATAATTGGCCAATCGCCCCGCCAGCCACGCTTGTAGCGGCCAAAAAACGGTGAAAATGAGGGTGCAAACTAATGCCTGGGCAATGGTTTTCCAGTGCGGTTGCAGGTAAGGTAGCAGTTGCCAATAACGCGATCGAGTCAAGGTTACAGTGGGGATGAGTGGTTCAATCTAGTTTAAGCGTTTTGTCAGGCGTAGGAGTCAGCCCAGGTCGGCAATCTCCACATTACAAATCTCGTCACAGTTCTACCACATCCGGCTCAGAAAAATTACCAAACAAATCATACCAAATTTGCCTGACAAAAGCCGCCAGTCATCTCATGTCCGGTGAAACGGCGATCGAACGCAGGGGATTGAAATACCGCCGCGATGGGCGATCGCGCCTCTATCCGGACGACTTCTTTTTAAACCTCTTCCTCCGGAGGCTATATCAATGCCTTTTCATAGCCCGATCGCCCTTTGCCTACTGTTTCCCTTGATGATGTCCCGTGAATTCCCCGCTATCATCGGGGTTCGGTTTCTACCCTAAAGGCACGTTTGCCAAATTTTCCCATTGCCCAAGATTCAATCTGACCTCAACTTTATTCCCAATTCGATTTTATACTTTAATGGCCAGCTAAAAATACTTCTCTAACCGCTACCTTTAACCACTCAGGTTTGGACTTTATTTTATACATGACGTTGATGCAGATCGTGAATTTTATATATATAGTTAACCTCTTTATGCAAATCTCCCGTAAATAGACGGCACCGTAATATTTATAGTTAGCATAAAATATATGCTCTATATAAACAAAAGCGATTGTCTCGTCCAGAGGCTATGTTATAACCCCTTTAAGTATCAATATTAAGTTTAGCCATTCGTGACACCCACTCAGTGTTTCACCAAAAAAATCCACAGACTTAGAACCGTGAAAACGAATTGCCTTAGCATAAAAAATTCTTTTAAACGAACACTCCTTCGCCAAATCCATTTTAAGGAGCGCTCTAACTCAGGTCGAATTTCAAAACTCCTTAGATTTAGGCAAAGCTATATTCGTCAATCAGTTTGAGCATTCCATCCTTGACGAGCCACGCAATCTGTTGGATTTCAGAAAAGCGGATGTCCCTCCAACTCGTTTTTCTCCCTAGGCCCTCCACATTGGATCCCAAAAACGAGCCACAAATCTAATTTTGTGGCTGTTCTCTTGGCGTTTGATTCCAGATTTTGGCTAGGGCGATCGCCTAACTCCTCCTTCTCAAGTCCTCCCCACCAAACACCTAGGCATTATTTTGTCAAAGATACGCAAGGGTAAAGCGAAAAATCTAAAAGCGCAATCCGATCGCCACTTCTATTCCTGCATTTCTAAAAAATGTGGAACTCCTTCACATAGGTCATGTTGCTCAAGCAGACTCAAACATATTGCAGATAATTAATTGAGTATTGCAAAAAAAACCTGAATCAGTCGAGAAGGCGATCGCAGATTTTGCTCATCCACCACCTCAAAGGGAAATATCAACCTGCAAAATAAAATTTTTCCAATCCTGCCTTTTTCAGATCGCAGAGAATTTACACCCCAAAATTTTTCCCAGAAAGAGAGACTGCACAAGAAATGGTTTGCTCCCACACCAAAAAACAGCGATCGCCTTCACTCCACCCAATAACCACCAGATGCCTTGTGCCCACAATCAGTCTGTAAGAATTGACAAAGACAGCAAATTGTCTCGTTTACCCCTGGGATAATTCCCCACAAACTAGCCCCTGGCGCGATGGAAGGCGCAATCGTGGACTTTAAAAGCATATAGTGATGAAGCATACCAGTCATTCATACAGGGAGGAATAGGAACACAGGACAAGGCACTGTCTTGTTCCTACTTTTTTCAACAAGCCATCTAATCCTAGGGTGGGTTAGCTCACCGGACAATAATTAAGCTGATTCGCCTTACAAATGAGTTAGAAATCAATTAGCAAAATGAAAACTGACAAACTATTTTATCGAATTTTCTTGACGCAACCCAGTCTAATTTCCGAACTCTTACCAGGGATTCCCAGGGACTGTGAATTTGACTATAACGCGCCAGTGGTCAAAGAAAAAGAACTCCGACTCGATGGGTTGCTGACCCCGGTTTCCGATGATGTTAATTTGCCATTGGTGTTTCTCGAAGCGCAAATGGAAAGCGATCGCAGATTTTACGCCCGGTATTTTTCCAGCATCTTTGGCTATCTTCTGCAATACGACATTACCCGACCCTGGCAAGGGTTGTTAATCCTGCGAAATCGAACGGTGAACTTAGGCTCGCCAGTTCCGTATCAAAACTTGTTATCCAGTTCAGTGGCGCGGTTGTATTTAGAAGATTTACTCTCCCGAGAAAATCTCAGTTCAAATTTATCCCTACTCAAATTAGTGGTTGTTCCCAAGGAGGAAGCTTCTGCATTAGCCCAATCGATTTTAAACCGCGCCCAAACGCCCAAATAGTTTGAGAAATACCTAGATGTGGTGGAAGCTATACTGGTAAATAAGTTTACCACTTTAAGCATTGAGGAAATACGCAATATGTTGGATCTCAAGACTACAGATGTCACCCAAACTCGTTTTTATCGTGAAGTTCGCGACATTGGACGCCAAGAAGGAGAAGCGAATCTAATTTTGCGTCAGCTCGATCGCCGGTTTGGAGAAGTGACGCCCGATCGCATTAACACCGTGCAAGGTCTTTCGATTCCGCAATTGGAGTCTTTGGGGGAGGAGCTGTTAGATTTTCAAGGAATTGAAGATTTAGACGCTTGGTTGCAAGCGCATCAAGAGTAGGGATTGTTGGTTTGCGGTCTTTTACCGAGAATCGGCGTAAAGCCCCCGGATTTATCCGTGGGGATATAAGCCGAGCGACTGACCCCCGGTCCCCC